>NZ_JBOFOO010000287.1:0-7801 GCF_051659485.1 Craterilacuibacter sp.
AGACCGGACAGGATCTTGCCGGCTTCCAGAGCCTCTTCCAGATCAATCCAGGCCGCCAGACGCTTGGCTTTTTCACGCGACAGCTTGGTTTCACCAAAGCCGTTTTCGATGGCATCAATCGCGACGGTGACAAAATCACCAATCTTGACTTCAAGTTCACCGTTGTCGTTCTTGAATTCTTCGACCGGAACCAGCGACTCGGACTTCAAGCCGGCGTTCACGGTTACAAAGTTGGAATCAATGCCGATCACTTCGGCAGTGATCACTTCGCCAATGCGCATTTCCTGGAGTTCCAGGGATTCTTCAAACAGTTGGGCGAAGTTTTCCATAGCGGAGGTAGTCATTAAGATTACTCACACGTGCATGCCTTGCGACACGCGGGGTTAGGGTTGGTCAAACGCCAGCCCACATGGACTGACGGGTACTACAAAAACCAAGGCCGGATCAGACCGACTGCCCGTACCAGCCAAGCACTGCCGCCACTGCAAGGTCGACTGACATTTCGCTGGTATCGAGAAGGCGGGCATCCGGCTCCTGCCGCAGAGGTGCCACACTACGGGCTGCATCACGTGCATCCCGCTCGGTGATATCCTGCAGAATGCGCGGCAGATTAGCAGAATCTTCCTTGCTTATCAACTGTTTATAGCGCCGCCCTGCCCGCACATCGGCACTGGCCGTCAGGAAAATCTTCAGCGTAGCATCCGGAAAAACAACCGATCCCATATCGCGGCCATCCGTCACCAGACCCGGCGCAACACGGTAAGCGCGCTGGCGCTCCAGCAAGGCCGCGCGCACCTGCGGCAAGGCCGCAATCACCGATGCACCCATGCCGACTTCCTCGCTACGAATGGCATCGGCTACGTTTTCACCGTCCAGCAGGATTTCGCCGTCGCAAAAAACCGCCGGCAAGGTACGCGCCAGCGTAGCCACTGCCGCTTCATCAGCCCAGCTCACACCATGGCGCCGGGCATGCAGTGCTGTCAGACGATAAAGCGCACCCGAATCCAGATAGGCAAAACCCAGTTTTTCCGCCACCAGAGCGGCGACGGTACCCTTACCCGAAGCGGATGGACCATCAATAGTAATGACAGCAATCGTCATGATCGTTTAACTTCTTTCCTGCGGGGCTGGCATCACACCACGCCCCGACCTGACTAAAAGACAAGATTCTAGCTCAGCGACCTGCCGGACGGCCACTTTCCGGTTTTGGTTCAGGCGTTTATCCAAACAGGCATAGCCACAACAAGGATCCCCGCTTCTTACTATGGAACAGCTTCATCTCGCCCCTATCGGCCATATTGCCGGCATCGTCGCCCTGCCCGGCTCCAAAAGCATCTCCAACCGCACCTTGCTGCTCGCTGCACTGTCGCATGGCAGCACACTGGTTCGCGGCCTGCTCGACGCCGACGACATCAGCCATATGCTGGCCTCACTCGGCCTGCTGGGGGTAAAAATAGAACGCATGGGACAAAGCCGGGACTTTATGGTGCATGGCGTGGGCGGCGAATTCCCGGTCAAGAATGCCGAGTTATTCCTGGGCAATGCCGGCACCGCGTTTCGACCGCTCACGGCAGCACTCGCGCTCATGCAGGGCCACTACCAGCTATCGGGCGTTGCGCGCATGCACGAACGCCCGATAGGCGATCTGGTCGACGCACTCAAGATTGCCGGTGCCGACATCCGTTATGAGGGCGCGACAGGCTATCCGCCCTTGGCTATCGCACCGGGGACTATCGACACCCGAACCGTGATTCCGGTCAAGGGCAATGTCTCCAGCCAGTTTCTGACGGCACTCTTGATGGCACTGCCATTAAGCGGCACTAGCGTCACGGTGGAGGTGATAGGCGAGCTGATCTCCAAGCCCTATATCGAGATCACACTCAAACTGATGGCACGTTTCGGCGTACAGGTCGAGCGCAAGGGCTGGCAGCAGTTCACTATTGCAGGCGGACAGAGCTACCTGTCGCCGGGGGACATCCATGTCGAGGGCGACGCATCCAGCGCCTCCTACTTTCTGGCCGCCGGCGCCATCGGCGGCGGGCCGGTACGCGTCACCGGCGTCGGCCACAACAGCATTCAGGGCGATGTGAAATTTGCCGAAACACTGGGGCTGATGGGGGCAAAAATAACCATGGGCGACAACTGGATAGAAGCCTCGGCATCAGGGCCGCTACAAGGCATAGACGTTGATCTCAACCATATCCCGGACGCGGCCATGACCATTGCCATCGCCGCGCTGGCCGCCAAGGGCACGACCACCATACGCAATATCGAGAGCTGGCGCGTCAAGGAGACCGACAGGCTAAGCGCCATGGCGACCGAGTTACGCAAACTGGGGGCGGGCATAGAAGAAGGACAGGACTACATCAGCATTACGCCGCCGGCCAAGCTGACAGCCGATGCCGTGATCGACACCTACGACGACCACCGCATGGCGATGTGCTTCTCGCTGGCCGCACTGATGGCCACGCCCGTCACCATCAACGACCCGGGCTGCGTCGCCAAAACCTTCCCCGGCTATTTTGACGCGCTGGCACGACTGGCAAACGGCGAGCATTGAGACTGCCGGTGCTTGGCGGCGGATCCTCCTCTCCACCAGGCATCGGCACCAGCCGAAAAATCTTCACCCACATGGGCGGCATCGGGAAATACGATGCACTACTGGCTACGCACAAAACGCTGGTGCCAGCCAGTACGCGCCTCGCGCGCGCGCTCGAACAAGGCCTGCATCTTGTGAGCATCCGCTTCTTGCAGCTGCTGCTGCAACAGCGCCAGTTGAGCCTGATAGTCGGCCAATTCGGTCAGCAGTGCCTCGCGGTTGGCCAAGGCAATATCGCGCCACATTTCAGGGTGCGAGCCGGCAATGCGGGTGAAATCCCGAAAGCCGGTCGCCGCAAAATCGAAACGGCGGGCGGCATCCGGGCATGCGGCAATCATGTCCACATAGGCAAAAGCCAGTAAATGCGGCAAGTGCGAGACGCTGGCAAACACACTGTCGTGCTCGGCTGCCGTCATTTCATGCACGCTGGCACCACAGGCCTGCCACAGGGCACGCACAGCCAACACCGCGCCGGCATCAGACTCGGGCAAAGGCGTCAATACCACGCGGCGCTTCTCGTAGAGCCCATACTGCGCGGCGGCGGCACCGGAGAGTTCGGAGCCGGCAATCGGATGCGCCGGCACGCAGCGGGCCAGATGACGGGGCAGGCAGGTCCGCATCAGCGCCGCCACATCCCCCTTGGTGCTCCCTGCATCGGTCACGATAGTATGTGCCGGCAAGGCCGGCGCCATCGCTTGCATCAATGCGCTCATCTGCCCCACCGGGGTCGCCAGCAGTACCAGATCTGCCTCACGGCACGCATGCGCAATATCCGAACTCACCTCGTCCACCACCCCCAGTTCCAGCGCGCGCTGCATATTGGCCGCCGAGCGGCCGACGCCAATCACGCGCCCCACCCGGCCGGCACGCCGGGCAGCCAGTGCCAGCGAGCCGCCGATCAGCCCGACGCCGGCCACCACCAGTGTTCCTATCGCATCTTGTTCCGTCACCATACCCTCATTGCGCAACAGGCCGCTTCACAAGCGCACCATCCGATGATTGAATGCAGCCTATGATATGCGAATTAATGGCCATACACGATGACAAGCTCACTCTATCTGTACTACCGCCCGCAGCAGGCTGATGCGGCACTGGCACACCGGCTGCGCGCCATGCAGGCAGAACTCGCCAGACAGACCGGCATCCATGGCCAACTGATGCGCCGTTGCGACGATGCCGCGACATGGATGGAGGTGTACCCGGAGATCAGGCAACGGGTATCGTTTGAGCAGGCCCTGATGCAATGCCTGGCAGCTCACGGCCTGTCGGAGGCCTGCGGCAAGCGCCACACGGAATGGTTTGAAAACTGGCCGCAGCAGAGGGCACCCGCCGCTTAAGCCTGCAGGCTCAAGCGCGCCTGCAGACGCCGGGCCAAGGCGAAATCATCCCACACCCGCGTCCCCAGACGGGCCAGCGGCCAGATGCCGATCAGGCTGTTGCACAGCAGAACCTGGTCTGCCGCCAGCAGCGCCTGTGGCGATAAACGCCCCTCAAGCGGCACATACCCCAGACTGGGCAGTTCATCCAGTACCCAGGCCCGCATCGCACCGCTGACGCCACAACGGTCCAGCATCGGGGTCAGCACCCGGCCGCTACTGAGTACGAACAGATTGCTCATCGTCCCCTCCACCACCGAGCCTTCACTATCCAGCAACACGCCTTCGCGGATAGCCGCATCCTGCCACTCGGAGCGGGCCAGTACATTTTCCAGCCGGTTCAGGTGCTTGATGCCGGCCAGACGCGGCTGCAAGCCCAAACGAAGATCACACCAGCGCGCGCTGATACCCTCTTGCCCACAAATAGCCGGATAGCCGGCCCACGGGCTGGCCGCTACGATACGGCTACTACTGGCTACAGGCGGTATCGCATAGCCGCGCTGCCCCGTACCGCGCGTAAGAATGATCTTGGCGACGGTCCGCGCGCTGCCATCGGCGGCGCGCAGCAACTCGGCCAAAAGCACCGCTTCGTCCGGCAGTGTCAAGCCAAGTGCGGCGCAATCGGCCTGCAAGCGCTGCCATTGCCAGCGCCACAGCCGCGGCTTGCCGGCGATCAGCTCTACGGTGCGGTAGACACCATCGCCATAGGCCAGCCCCCGGTCATGCACGCTGAGCATCTCCATCGCCACGCCATTCAGCAGCACCATCAGACGTGCTCCACACCCAGTGCCCGCAGCAGGCCGCGCGCCTTGTGCCGCGTCTCCTGCAACTCGCGCTCGGGATCGGAGTCAGCCACGATGCCGCCACCGGCACGAAAGCGCAGTTGCGGCCCCTGCTGCATAAAGGTGCGGATCAGGATATTCAGGTCCAGCGTGCCATCGCGGTTGATATAACCCAGACTGCCGGTGTAGGCGCGACGGGCGCTATTTTCCAGCTCGCGGATGATCTGCATGGTGCGCACCTTGGGACAGCCGGTGATGGTGCCACCGGGAAACAGTGCGCGCAGCACATCCACGGTACCTACATCCGGCCGGATACGGCCGCGCACATTGGATTCGATATGGTGCACATAAGCGTAGCTCGCGATCGCCATCAGCTCGTTCACCTCGACCGTGCCGGGTAGCGAGATGCGCCCCAGGTCATTGCGCTCCAGGTCGATCAGCATCACATGCTCGGCGCGCTCCTTGCTGCTCTCAGCCAGACGCTGCTTGAGCGCGGCATCTTCGACCGCATCCTGCGAGCGCGGATGGGTGCCGGCAATCGGACGGGTATCAGCCCAGCCGTCACGCACCCGCACCAGACGCTCGGGCGAGGAGCTGACAATCTGCGCAGCGCCAAAATCGGCCAACGCCGAGAAAGGTGCCGGATTGGCCAGACGCAAGGCAGCATAGAGATCGGCTGCGCGCAGACCCGCCACCAGTTCGGCACGCCAGCCGCGCGAAATATTCACCTGAAACACATCGCCTTCGACGATATAGTCCTTGAGGCGCAATACGGCATCGGTGTACCAGTGCGGCGGATCTTCCTCCAGCGTCGCCAAGGCCACAGGCTGCGCCGCAAAAGCAGGGCCGGCCACCACGCGGGCATGCAACTCGTCAAGCAGGGCTGCGCTTTCCGCCATTAGCGTCGCCTGCCCGCTACTGCGTTCGACCAGTACCGCCGCCGGCACCCTAGCCAGCGCCGCCAAAGGGAAGCTGTCCGCCAGTGCCGCAGGCACCGAAGGCTCGAACTCGGACAATAGATCGTAGCCCAGATACACAAACCAGCCGCCGGTAAAAGGCAGCGCGGATGCAAGCTGCGGCGTCTCCAGCGGCAAGGCGCGCACATCGGCAAGAAATGCAGCCCCCTCGCCTTCCATATACACGCGTGTCTGCTGTGGCAGCGCAAACAGGATGTCCCAGCCACTGTCTCCGGAAGACTGTAGCAAATAAGGGAAAACAGCACGCTCGGCCGCATGCAGCGCCAGCAAATCGGGGTTTGAATCGAGTAGTCGGGTAAACATGTATCGTCCGCAGCTTTACGCCGGCTGAAAAAAAGAAAACCGCCGCGAGTGTATCGCAGCGGTTTCATTCGTCAAGACAAGTCGGCAGGGTCAGACCTTGCGGAATACCAGCGTGCCGTTAGTGCCACCAAAGCCGAAGGAGTTGGAAATGGCAACATCGATCTTCATGTCGCGCGCCGTATTGGCTACATAATCCAGATCGCAACCACCCTCGATATCCTGATCCAGCAAGTTGATGGTCGGCGGCGATACCTGATGATGGAGCGCGAGAATGGAATAGATGGCTTCCACTCCGCCGGCTCCGCCCAGCAAATGACCGGTCATCGACTTGGTCGAGTTAACCGCCAGCTTGTAGGCATGGTCCCCGAAAGCGAGCTTGAGCGCGGCCGTTTCATTGGCATCACCCAGCGGTGTCGAGGTGCCATGTGCATTGACGTAATCGACTTCATCAGCATTGATAGCGGCATCCTTGAGCGCATTTTTTACGCCGCGCGCCGGACCTTCCGCATTGGGCGCGGTGATGTGATAGGCATCCGAGCTCATACCGAAGCCGATAAGCTCGGCATAGATAGTCGCGCCACGCGCCAGTGCATGCTCGTACTCCTCCAGCACCACAACACCTGCCCCCTCGCCCATCACGAAGCCGTCACGTCCCTTGTCCCACGGACGCGAGGATGCAGCCGGGTCGTCATTGCGGGTCGACATGGCCTTCATGGCAGAAAAGCCGCCGATACCGAGACGGGCGATCGCACACTCGGCACCGCCGGCGACCATCACGTCTGCGTCCCCGTACTGGATCACACGTGCCGCATCACCGATACAGTGCGCGCCGGTAGTGCAGGCGGAAACGATGCCATAGCTCGGGCCCTGATAGCCCTTGAGGATGGATACATGACCGGCAATCATATTGATCAGCGAACCGGGGATAAAGAACGGGCCGATTTTGCGCGGGCCGCCGTCCATCAGTGCAACACCAGTGTCCTCGATCAGCGGCAGGCCGCCGATACCGGAGCCGATATTCACGCCGACGCGGGTTTTATCCAGACTCGCGTGGCCATCCAGCCCGGAATCGGTAATCGCCTGCAAGGCAGCAGCAATACCGTAATGGATGAAAGCATCCATACGGCGAGCATCCTTGGCAGGAATGTATTGGGTAATATCGAAGTTTTTGACTTCACCGGCAATCTGGCAGGCCAGATCGCCAGCATCGAAACGGGTAATACCGGCGATGCCGCTGTTGCCGGCCAGCAGGTTGGCCCATGCACTAGCCACATCGTTACCGACCGGCGACACCTGGCCCAGGCCGGTGACTACAACTCTGCGTTTTGACACAGGGACTCTCCATGAAAGAGAAAAAAGCGGTCTTGCCTGATCCTGCCATTGCCCCGCCGACAGGGCGGAACATTCAAACATGCGTTTGGGCAGTAGAAACTGAAAGACCCCTGCGTGGTGAGCCAAGGCCACACCGGCAGAGGTCTTGGGCAATCCCCAAAAAGGATTACTTGTTCAGATGAGCATTGACGAAGTCAACAGCCTGCTGAACGGTGGTGATTTTCTCGGCATCTTCATCCGGAATTTCGCACTCGAACTCTTCTTCAAGTGCCATCACCAGCTCCACGGTGTCAAGGGAGTCAGCACCCAGATCGTCAACGAAAGAAGATTCGATCTTCACTTCGGCTTCGTTTACGCCCAGCTGTTCAGCGACAATTTTCTTGACGCGCGCTTCGATATTTTCCATTTGTAACCCTTCGCCTTTCTGTTTCG
>NZ_JBOFOO010000288.1:0-1790 GCF_051659485.1 Craterilacuibacter sp.
AGGCCTGCCACGCCGACAGGGTGCCGGCAAACTCACCCGGTGCCAGACCGAACATTTTTTCCAGCTGCGGCGTCCAGTAATTGTGGCCGCTCGCCAGATCCAGATCGAACACCCCGACCCGCCCCGCCTCCTGTGCCAGCGCCAGCCGCTCGTTGGCCTGCAGCAACGAAGCTTCCATTTGCTTGCGCTCGCTGATATCGACAAAAGTCCCCACCAGCCCGCCGGTGCGGCCATCGCTACGCACAAAACCCGAGACCCAGTACAGGGTGTCATGCATCAGGCCATCGGCAAACGGAATCGGCATTTCCTTTTGCAGCAGCGTGCCTTGACGGATCATTTCCTCGTCTTCGGCCTGATACAGGCGGCGATCGGCCACCGGCAGATAGTCCAGCTCCAGCACACGCTTGCCGATCAGCATGTCGCGCTCTACACCGAAGGCCTGCTCATAAGCGCGGTTCACCCCCAAAAAGCGCGTGTCTTCACCCTTGTAAAACACCGGATAAGGAATGGTGTCCAGCAGCGCCGCCTGAAAGGCCAACTGGTCGCGCAATAAAATACGCGCCTGATGTTCGGCGCTATTATCGCGTACCGCCACGCAGACCGAGCCCCCCTGCCCGCCCAGGAGCGGCAAGCGGCTTAAGCCCAGATCAGCGGTAAAGTGCGAGCCGTCGGCCCGGCACGCGGCCAGCTCATGCCCGGCCACCGCGACGGTTTGTGCATGGGCAACCGGCAAGTCTTGCAGCAACAAGGCCGCCCCACCCGGCAGCAAGGACTCCAGATGCACCCCGAGCAGCCCGGCATCGGGGTAGGCAAACAGGGCATGGGCGCGCAGGTTGGCCAGCGTCACCAAGCCATGGCTATCCAGCACCAGCATGCCGTCCGGCGCGGCCTCTATCAGGCTGCGATACCATGCTTCGGTCTGGCTAAGCTGCACTTGCTGTGCCTGTAGCGCGGCTGTTTGCGCCTCCAGCCGCTTGGCCTGTTGCTGGGTTGCATCCAGCAGATAGCGCGACTTTTGCACCCGCTCCAGAATCTCCAGATTCAGCGCCAGCAAGGGCAATAGCGCATCCAGCAGCAATTGCTGGCGGGTATTTAAAGGGGCAAGCAGCGATAGTTCCAGTACCGCCAGCAGCCGCTGATTGAGGCACACCGGCGCGATATACACCTGCGCCGGGCTCATGGACCCGCCGGCCCAGCGGATGCGGGCCTCAGGCGGCGGATTCAAAACCAGCACCTCGCGGTTTAGCGCACATTGCCCGACCAGCCCCTCGCCGTAAGCCAGATGCGCTTTAATGCCGGCTCCGCCATCCAGCGCATAACTGCCCAATAAGGTCAGCGCCTGCCTGTTTTCGCGATGCAGATACAGCAAAGCCCCGCCCAGCCCCAGCAAGGGGGCCAGACGCGCCAGCAAATGGCTGGCCAGCGCACTCAGATTGGCGGCCTGCTGGAGTTCGGAAGCGAGATGTGCCGTCTGCACCTTGACCCAGCGCTGCACTTCCATCACCCGATACACATCACGCAAACGCGCCAGATGGCGGGCCAGTTCCCCGCTTTCATTTTGCAGCGCCAGCGCAGGAATCGGCGTATCCAGACGGGCATCGGCAATCGCAGCCATCGCAGAAGTCAGCGCCTCCAGTGGCCGCCGGATAGCCCGCGTCACCCACCATGCGCACGCCAGCAACAAGAGCGCTGCCAGAACAAACCACAAGAGCGTGGCCCGGACTTCCGCCTGGTAATTGTCGGCAATGCCCCGCCAGGTCGCGCCGGCACTGCCATCGCTCAGTCGGCGA
>NZ_JBOFOO010000289.1:0-14606 GCF_051659485.1 Craterilacuibacter sp.
GCCCTTTTCACATCAATATCAAGCTTACACCAGCGCCGCCAGCACCGTATCGCGCACCGCTTCGACCTTCTGCGTACCATCGATGCGTACATATTTTGGCGCACTCGCATCGCCACTGGCAGCCATTTTGGAATAGAAGCCGATCAGCACTTCGGTCTGCTCGTGATAAACCGCCAGCCGCTTCATCACGGTTTCTGCCTTGTCGTCCTCGCGCTGGATCAGGTCCTCGCCGCTCTCGTCGTCCTTGCCCTCCACTTTTGGCGGATTGTAGGTCACGTGATAGGTGCGGCCGGAAGACAGGTGCACACGACGACCCGACATGCGGTCAATGATATTCTGGTCTGGCACATCGATCTCGACGACGTAATCGATGCTCACACCGGCGTCACGCATTGCTTCTGCTTGTGGTGTAGTACGCGGAAAACCGTCGAACATAAAGCCGTTGGCACAATCAGGCTCGGCAATACGCTCTTTAACCAAGCCGATAATGATGTCGTCGCGCACCAGGCCGCCCGCATCCATAATGGCCTTGGCTTCCAGCCCAAGCGGCGTCCCGGCTTTGACGGCAGCACGCAGCATATCGCCAGTAGAAATCTGCGGAATACCAAATTTTTCCTTGATATAGCCCGCCTGTGTACCCTTACCGGCGCCCGGAGCACCCAACAAAATCAGCTTCATGCCAAACTCCCGTAAAATTTTGATCACTCAAATAGTTGCGTTGAAGAGATGCCGTACCCGCTCCAGATCTTCCGGCGTATCCACGCCTGCAGCCGGCGCTTCATCCACGGTTGCCACCATAATGGAATAGCCGTGCCAAAGCACACGCAGCTGCTCCAGCGCTTCAAAAGCTTCCAGCGCGGCCGGTTTCAAAGCGGAATACGTCGAAAGAAAGCCGGCCTGATAAGCGTACATACCGATGTGCCGCAAGACGGGTAAGTCCTGCGGCAAAGCATTCACATCTTGTGCAAACGCATCGCGGGCATACGGAATGGGGGCACGACTGAAATACAATGCCCGGCCACGGTGATCCAGCACCACCTTGACCACATTGGGATTGAACATATCGGCAGCATCGTGAATCGGATGAGCCATCGTCGCCATCGGCACGGCAGCATCGCGCATAAGCTCCGCCAGCCGGTCGATCAGCGCCGGATCAATCAGCGGCTCGTCACCTTGCACATTGACCACGATTTCGCCATCAGCCAGCCCCAAGCTGACCACCACTTCGGCCAGACGATCGGTACCACTGGCGTGATCGCTGCGAGTCAAGACTGCCTCGATACCATGAGCTAGACAAGCCGCCAGAATATCCGCGTGATCGGTTGCCACAATCACGCGACTGGCCCTGCTTTGTGCGGCACGCTCGGCCACACGCACCACCATGGGCTTGCCGGCAATATCGGCCAGTGGCTTACCGGGCAGACGGCTAGAAGCCATACGCGCCGGTATGACCACCACAAAGCAGCTCATTTCACTTCTTCCTCGGGCGGCAATTCCCGCGCCTCGGACACCAGCATCATGGGAATGCCATCGCGAATAGGGAAGCCGAGCCGATCTGGCTTGCAGATCAGCTCTTGTGCCGCCTTGTCGTAGACCAAAGGCCCTTTACACAAAGGGCATACCAGAATTTCCAGAAATTTTGCGTCCATTACCGTCTCTTCAATTGAACGATGATCCAGTCGGCCAAATCCGGCGCAAGCCGCGCGGCGACTGGCAGCGCCCATAGTCTAGCATGATTGATGCGCTGCAACTTGACAGCATCTTTAGTTGTCACCAACACGGCATCGGCCTCATCCGGCACGTCTTCAGGGACGAAAGCGTGATGATCGGGAAACGAGATATTTTTTTCGCTGACAATACCTTGCGCAGCAAGAGTGGCAAAAAAACGCTGCGGGTGGCCAATACCGGCCAGGGCCACCACACGCTGCCCGGCAAAGTCAGCAGCCGCACACGTAAGCGCAGGGTTTGCCAGCGAGACAAAACGCCCCGGCTCCAGCGTCATGATAAACACCGGCAGTGCGGCAGGCAAACGCGGGAAGCCGGCCCCAACGCCACCATTTATAACAACAGCATCAACACTTTTCAGACGCGACAAGGGCTCGCGCAAAGGGCCGGCAGGCAAGAGACGCCCATTACCCACGCCGCGCTCACCATCCATGACCACAATCTCAAGCGCCCGCCCCAGACGATAATGTTGCAAACCGTCATCAGACAGAATCAAGTCCAGATCGGGATGACTGGCCAGCAGGTGAAGCCCGGCGGCGACGCGATCCTTACCCACAACGACAGGCACACCGGAGGCCGCCACCAGTAAAGGCTCGTCTCCCACTTCATCGGCGCGACTATCCGCCGCCACCAGCGTAGCCACCCGATGACGCCCCCCATAACCGCGGCTAATCACCCCCACCCGCAGCCCGCGGGCCTGCAAGGACGAAATCAGCGACAAGGTTAACGGTGTCTTGCCGACCCCGCCGACATTGATATTGCCGATCACGACCACAGGCACCGGCAAATGCAGTGTCTTGCAAAAACCGATCCGGAATGCCAGGCGCCGGACGGCGCTTAGCGAGGCAAACAGCCACGCCAGCGGTGCCAGTAAAATGGCCAACCAGAGGCGTGGCGTATACCAGTGTTTTTCTATGCTATTCACGAGTACAGCTCACGGCCCCTCGCTACGGGTAGCAAACGTCAATTGCGTGAGGCCGGCTGCACGCGCAGCCTCCATGACACTGACCACAGCCTGATGCTGTGCACGCGCGTCGGCACTGATGACCACGACCGGATCCTTGCGCCCCTGCGCATCAAGTTTAAGCACTTCCGCTAGCGCCTCGACCGATGGATTCGCCAAGCGTGTTTTACCTACCACCACCTCACCTGCCGCACTCACCAGAACATCCAGTTCGGATGCTTTTTCCTGAGCCACGCCCGCCTCGGCAGAGGGCAAGTTGATTTCTATTTCCGAATAACGCGAATACGTCGTCGTCACCATCAGAAAAATCAGAATCACCAGTAAAAGATCGATCAGCGGAATAAAGTTGATCTCGGGCTCTTCCCGATGTCGCCCACGACGAAAATTCATGATGGCTTACCCGTTGTGTCCGTTACGCACACCTTGCACCGCTTCTACCAGACGAATAGCTTGCGCCTCCATTTCAACCAGCAGGCTGTCGACACGGGCACGGAAATGGCGGTAAAAAATCATACTGGGAATGGCGACAATCAGGCCAAATGCAGTATTGTAAAGCGCAACCGAAATACCATGCGCCAGTGCCTGCGGATTGGTACCACTTGGCGATTGCGAGCCGAAAATCTCTATCATGCCAAATACAGTCCCCAGCAAACCCAGTAGCGGCGCCATGGCGGCGATAGTACCCAAGGTCGTCAGATAGCGTTCCAGCTCATACCCGACGAGGCGCCCTTCATCCTCGATAGACTCCTTCATGATTTCACGTGAACTGGAGGCATTACGCAGCCCGGCAGACAACACCCGGCCCAATGAAGAATGGGCTGCCAGTTGCCCGGTCAGCGCTTTACTGGCCCCAGCCATATGAAAAGCCTGAATGGCATCATCGGCCAAGCCTTTGGGGGCCACCAGCGAGGATCTGAGGAAATACAAGCGCTCGAGAATAATTGCGACCGAAATCACGGACGCAAGGATAATGGTCCATATCGGCCAGCCTGCCGCTTGAATAATTGACCACACCAGCATTCTCCCTCAGTTTGCAAACGGCAAACTGTATCGGTGAAACACGCCGACTGCAACCGGCGAGGACATTCGATAGGACAGTTATCGAAGATAATTGATATCGGTATTCGTGCAATATCCAAAGTCACGCACTTAAGCCGCTATTTTTCAAAGGAAAATACAGAAAACCCACAGCACCTGTGGGTAACTTTGTGGAAAAGTACGGGGGAAAGCCGTGCAAAGACCACCCAGCAAGGCTTGTGCAGTTTTGAGTACAAATTAACCAAGAAAATTAAGCTACTGTTTTAAAACAATTATTTTATTTTGCACACAAAAAAACACATAAACATACTGTCAGACAATCAACCCTTTTCACTGACCCCACCCTGTGGATGACTTGACAAACCATGCTTTTCACTACGCAAGCCCAAGACGTCATCAGCGTTACCGCCCTCAACCGCATGGCACGCACACTACTGGAAAATGGCATTCCTTCCCTATGGATAGGTGGGGAGATATCCAACCTCACACTAGCCGCCTCGGGACACGCCTATTTTTCTCTTAAGGATGCTGGCGCTCAAATACGCTGCGTCATGTTCCGTCAGCGTGTCAACCAGCTTGACTTCAAGCCCCGAGAAGGCATGCAGGTCGAACTGCGTGGAGCAGTCACACTGTACGAGGCTCGCGGCGACTATCAGATCTCGGTAGAAACCATGCGTGAAGCCGGCCTTGGAAAATTGTATGAAGCCTACGAAAAACTGAAAAAACGGCTGGCGATAGAAGGATTATTTGCAGAAGAGCACAAACAGCGGCTTCCGCTACATCCGCGCGCCATCGGCATCGTCACCTCGCCTGCTGCCGCAGCCTTGCGCGACGTCATCACCACCCTTGCCCGACGCATGCCGGATATTCCCGTCATCCTTTATCCCACCCCGGTACAGGGCAAGGATGCCGCCCTGCAAATAGCGCAAGCCATCACACGCGCCGGCAAGCGCAATGAAGTCGATGTCATCATCGTCTGCCGCGGCGGCGGCAGCATCGAAGACTTGTGGGCCTTTAACGAAGAACCCGTTGCACGCGCCATTGCTCACTGCCCTATTCCCATCGTCAGCGGTATTGGCCACGAAACCGACTTCACCATCTGCGACTTCGTAGCCGACCAGCGCGCCCCCACCCCCACAGCGGCAGCCGAACTGGTTTCTCCCAGTCGCGACGTGATGCTGCAGCATCTGGAGCGCGGCAAACGCGGTCTGGAGCGGGCGCTGGCGCGCTTGATTATCGATAAAGGACAGCGCCTGGACTACCTCGCCAACCGGCTGTCACACCCCGGAGAGCGACTGGCACGCCAGCAACAGGATCTGGCACGAGCCCGCATGACGCTGGAAAAACTAATCAAAGCCAAGCTCAAGCACGATGCCTGGCAACTTGAACATGCCAATGCCCGTCTCGCCCGACTACGACCGGATCCCGGGCAGCAAGCACGCGCCTTGCAGCAACTGGCCACCAGACTCATGCGGGCCAGCGGGCAAATGGCCGCTTCGCGCAGGATGACCTTGCTGCGTATTGAGACCACACTCTCGGCCATGAATCCTGAAGCGGTGCTGGCTCGCGGTTATGCCATCGTGCAAAATGCACAAGGCAAGGCCGTGAAATCACCCAGCGAACTTAGCGATGGCGAGCAGGTCAGGCTGCAACTGGCCGAAGGCCAAGTCAGCGCACAAATCACCCTGCCGCAGGGCACCCAGACATACTTGCCGTTTTAAACTATTCAGGAGATTTTGAGCAGGGGCACCGCTTGACAGAACAAAGGCATAAACGGAGTATGTGTCGTTTTCAAACATGCGTTTAACTTCATGAAAATACGCCCATCTTTTGTCAAAGCCATCATCAATCTGTGGCCGCCGTTTCTGGGGGCAGGCATACGCGTCAAGACTATCGCACATGACTGGCGGCAAATTGAAGTACGCATGAAGCTGGGTTTCACCAACCGTAATTATGTCGGTGTTCATTTTGGTGGCAGCCTGTACTCAATGACGGACCCATTTTTCATGCTGATGCTGATCAATACGCTGGGAAAAGACTACATCGTCTGGGATAAGGCAGGCCGTATAGACTACATCAAGCCAGGAACCGGAACGGTCAGCGCTGTATTTTCCATAGACACGGCGACCGTAGATGCCATACGCCGAAATACGGAAAACGGAGAAAAATATCTACCGGAATTGAGTGTTGATGTGCGCGATGCAAAAGGCGAGATTGTCTCCAGAGTCCACAAAACCCTGTACATCCGAAAAAAACAGGGCTTAACGCAGAAAAGCCCGCGAGACGGGCAATAGCCAAGGCACACCAGACTGTGTGTGCCAAGACTGCGAGAAAGCAGACGCCGGAAAAACGTCGCTGCAATTCATGACAAGGCCATCATGAATACGGCAAACTTAAACGACGCAATAAGACTCAGTCGCCAAAGCCACAGAAGACTTCGCGCATCATCTTGAGCACTTCCAGCGTACGGATATCTCCCACGCGATAATACACACGGTTGGCATCTTTGCGCGTGCGCAGTACCCCTTTATCGCGCATGATAGCCAGATGCTGGGAAATATTACTTTGTGAAGTCCCCACCTTTTCCACGATATCCTGCACGCTCACCTCCTGGTCTTCGAGAACGGAGATGATTTTCAGGCGTAACGGGTGCGACATTGCCTTCATCGCGCGGGATGTCTGCTCGATCTGATCGTCGTTAAACAACAAGACATTACTCCTGAGTAGGTATTTTTTATAATTAGCTTGGATTTATGATTACAATAATACCCATAACTGCCTTCAGCATCAAGAAGCCCTAATATTCTGAATGTATATATCAAATGCAAGCACTGACTCCGGTACTTCTACTTATCCTTGATGGCTTTGGTGAGCGTAGCGATGGCGACAACAACGCCATCTTGCACGCCCACACGCCCAACCTCGACCGCCTGCGTGCCCAATACGCAACAGGTGCCATTGAAGCCTCGGAAGGCTTTGTCGGTCTGCCTGGCGGACAATTCGGCAATTCCGAAGTCGGGCACCTCAACATTGGCGCCGGACGCATCGTACAACAGGATATCAGCCGCATAGACAGCGACATTGAAAGCGGCCGTTTCGCCAGCAACCCGGTACTGCAGGCCGCCTTTGAAAAAAGCCATGGCCATACCTTGCACATTCTGGGCCTGTTATCTGACGGGGGCGTTCACAGTCATGAGGCACAGCTTCATGCACTTATCCACGCGGCAGAAGCTGCCGGCGTCGAGAAAATATTATTACACGCCTTCCTGGACGGCCGCGATACTCCGCCGCGTAGCGCCGAAACCTACCTCCGGCACCTGTCCGACACACTGGCCAATTGTCCGCATACGCGGCTAGCCAGTGTCAGTGGCCGCTACTGGGGCATGGACAGGGACAAACGCTGGGAGCGGGTAGAACCGGCTTACCGCCTGATCGTGGAAGGCCAGGCGACATATCAGGCCGCAGATGGTTTGACGGCACTTTCAGATGCCTATGCACGCGGCGAGAACGACGAATTTGTCGCGGCAACCGTCATTGGCGAGTCGCACCCCATCACAGATGGCGACGTAGTCCTGTTTATGAACTTCCGTGCCGACCGCGCACGCCAGTTCACCAGCGCGCTGACCGACCCCGATTTTGACGGTTTCACTGTTCGCCAGCCGGCACTGGGCTATTTCGCCACCCTCACCAGCTATGGCGCGGCCTATGCCAACCCGGCGCTTTATACGCCACAAACGCTATGCAACGGTTTTGGTGAATACTTATCCGGTCTGGGTCTGACCCAACTGCGCATTGCCGAAACCGAAAAATACCCGCACGTCACCTATTTTTTCAATGGTGGCGAAGAGGCTGTCTACCCGGGCGAGGAGCGTATTCTGGTCCCCTCCCCCAAAGTGGCAACCTATGATCTGCAACCGGAAATGAATGCCCCCGAAGTGACGCGCCATATCGTGGACGCCATTGCATCGGGCCGCTTCAATGCCATCATCTGCAATTTTGCCAACGGCGATATGGTGGGCCATAGCGGCAATTTCGCTGCGGCCGTCAAAGCCGTCGAGGCACTGGATACCTGCGTAGGAGAATGTGTCACGGCCATGCTAGCCGGCAAGGGTGAAGTACTGATCACCGCCGACCATGGCAACTGCGAACAGATGCATGATGCGGCACACGATCAACCGCATACCCAGCACACCCTCAATCGTGTGCCCTTCATCTATGTCGGACGCCAGGCGTCCATACGTAGCGGTGGCTCTTTGCGCGATATTGCACCATCGCTGCTGGCCATGATGGGATTGGGAAAACCGGCCGAAATGACGGGCCAATCGCTGATTGAATTCAAGTGAAACTCTGGCCACTATTATTACTGCTATCCGGTGCGGCACTGGCTGCGCCGGAAAAGATACCTGCTGTTGCGCCGCACCAGCAGGATCTTTCTTCGGTGCGTAAAGAAATCAACACACTGAAAAAAGATATTGCGCAAAAAGAGGCGGTACGCAAAGACGCACAAAATGCGATTCAGGAATCGGAACAGGCACTAAAAGCCACGCAACGGGCACTGAACCAACTGGAAAGCAAACAGCAAATCTCCAGCAAGAAGCTGGCCGAACTGCAACACCAATTGCAAGGCACGCGTGACAATGCGCTTGAACTGAAAAGCCGCATTGCCGCTATCTTGCAGCGCCAACAGCGCGGAGGGCAGCATGATGCCATGCGTCTGATGCTGAATCAGGGCAATCCCAACCAGAGCAGCCGTGATCTGGCGTATTACCGCTACATCGCTCAAGCACAACAAGGCTTGATCCAGCGTTTGGGCGAACAGGAAAATGAATTACTCGTTCTGTCCGAACAAGTCGCACAAGAATTGGAAAAACTGGGACTGCAAAGCCATCGTCAGGAAAGTCAGCAGGACAAACTGGCACGGGAAAAAGCGACACAGGAACAACAGGCCCAGCTACTGGCAAACGAGATACGCAATAAGCAAGGTACACTAGGCAAGCTGCAACAAGATGAAAAACGCCTTTCCAGCCTGATTGCCCAGATCAACCGCCAGATTGAAGCACAACGCCAAGCCGCTGCGCGCAAGAAGGCTGAAGAGCGCAAAGCCCGGGCATTGGCCCGCAAGCAGGAAAATGAACGCCGCCGCAAACTGGCGGCACAAGCCAAACAACAAGGCAAAACGCTGCCGGCTGAGGCCACACGCCAGATTCGTGAAGAAGCCGTCGAATCGGTGGCCGATAGCAGCAGCAGTGGTCGCAGCTTCCGCAGCCTGCAAGGACGGATGCAGCTACCGGTTTCCGGCAGTATTGCCGGGCGCTACGGCAGTGCCCGGCCAGAAGGCAGCAGCTGGAAGGGGCTATTTATCCGCAGCAGCCCCGGTCAGCCAGTGCGTGCCGTTGCCGATGGCAGTGTCGTCTATGCCGATGCACTCAGAGGCTTTGGCAATGCAGTGATCATCGACCACGGCGGCAACTATATGACCGTCTATACCGGTTTGGGCACCATTGCCCGCAGCAGCGGCCAAACCATCAAGGGCGGTGACACACTAGGCAACACCGGCACACTGGACAGCGGCGAAAGCGGCCTTTATTTTGAACTGCGTTATATGGGGCGACCTATCAACCCCCAATCCTGGATGCGCTAGCGGAGAACCCATAAGACATGATGACCCCACCTTTCCGCAAAATTGCACTAATAGGCGCCAGCGCACTGGCCGGCGCGCTCTTGACTGTCAGCCTGACCGCCAGCGCCGACAAGGACATCGGCTCGCCTTTGCCGCTAAGCGAGCTGAGAACCTTTGCCGAAGTGTTTGGCCGCATCAAGCAGGACTATGTCGAGCCGGTTGAAGACAAAAAACTGATCAACGATGCCATACGCGGCATGCTGACCGGCCTTGACCCGCACTCCGACTATATGAATGCCGAAGAATTCAAGGAGTTACGCGAAGGCACCCAAGGCGAGTTTGGCGGCTTGGGTATTGAAATTGGCGCCGAAGATGGTCTGGTCAAGGTCATTGCCCCTATCGAGGACACACCGGCACAACAGGCCGGCGTGAAAAGTGGCGACTTGATCATCAAAATTGACGATACACCGGTGCGCGGCCTGTCACTGAGCGATGCCGTCAAAAAAATGCGCGGCAAACCCGGCAGCAAGGTGACACTGACTATCGCGCGCAAAAACGAGGGCAAACCGGTGGTACTGACCCTGACCCGCGCCATCATCAAGACCAAGAGTGTCAAGTCGCGCATGCTGGAGCCCGACTATGGTTATGTGCGAGTGGCCCAGTTCCAGGAACATTCGGCCGAAAACCTCGCCCAAGCACTGACCCAGCTCTACAAAGACAACAAGACGCCGCTTAAGGGCGTGGTACTGGACCTGCGTGACGACCCCGGCGGCCTGCTTAATGGTGCAGTGGGTGTCTCGGCAGCTTTCCTGCCCAAGAATACGCTGGTGGTGTATACCGAAGGCCGCACCGATGACGCAAAAATGCGCCTGACAGCCACACCGGAAAATTATCTGGCGCGGGGCGGCCGCGATTACCTCGCCGGCCTGCCGGCCGAAGTGAAAAAAGTCCCCTTGGTCGTTCTGGTGAACGGCGGCAGTGCCTCGGCTTCTGAAATTGTGGCCGGCGCCTTGCAGGATCACAAGCGCGCCATCATTATCGGCACGCAGACCTTCGGCAAAGGCTCGGTGCAGTCGGTACTTCCTTTGGGAAGCGAAGGCGGCATCAAACTGACGACCGCACGCTACTTCACGCCGAATGGCCGCTCCATTCAGGCCAAGGGGATCACACCGGATGTAGAAGTAGCCGAATCGACGGTCAATGGCGCGGAATCCTCATTCCGCATCCGCGAAGCGGATCTTGAGCGTCATCTGGAAAATCCGGAACAAAAGAACGGCAAGGACAAGACGCAGCCTAAGCCGGCAGAAAAAACCAAGCCCGTTCCCCTGCCAGAGAGCAAACCCGATGCCAAGGACGGCAAGGTGCCGGCTGACTACCAACTGTCGCAGGCCTTGAATATACTCAAGGTTCAGCAGATATTGATGCAAAAGCAGGTTCAACCGTAAAGGGGCGCGCCATCGCGCCGAAGGAGGTGCGATGCGTGCCCGTGAACTGTACAAATGCAGGACACTGATACTCTGTGATGCGGCGGCCACCCTTGTGGCTGCCGCCTGTCTTAAAGACGCAGGTGCCCATGTGCTGGCACTCCCTCCGATGCGCCGGCTGATCATCAGCTATACCCTGCCGGATACAACCCTCAGCGCTTTGCTGCAACAGCTGGATGCACATCACATCCGGCTTGACCCAGGCTCGCTGCAGCACTGGCATCTGAAGCTGCTCGTATTCAGCGAGGAAGTCCAGCTATCCAATCTCTCCATGCCGGTTCCCGACACCAAGGGCACACAAGCCTTCAGCCAGCTATACCAGCAGCACCCACACGGAGACTGCGACGACACACCGGAAGAATTGCGTCACGAGCGCTGACGCCTGCCATTACATCGGCATTCCTGCTACCCTAGCGGATCTACGCGATCCCGCTATGGAATACCCGCATGCTAAAGCCAGAGTTCGTGCTCGCCTTTCGCGAAGCCGCACCCTATATCCACGCCTACCGTGGCAAGGTTTTTGTGATTGCCGTCAATGGCGAATGTCTGGCCGCCAATCACTTCCCGCGCCTGGCACAAGACCTCAACCTGCTAGTCAGTCTGGGCGTACGTATCGTACTGGTGCATGGCGCACGTCCACAAATTGATGCCCAACTGGCCCTGCGCGGCATCGCCTGCCGTTTTCACGGAGGGCGCCGCGTCACCGATGCCGACACGATGACCGCCGTCAAGGCTGCAATCGGCGAAGCCCGCCACAGCATTGAAGCACAGCTCACCATGGGCATGCCCAATTCGCCCATGCATGGCGCACACCTGCGGGTCGCTGGCGGTAATTATGTAGCGGCACAACCGCTGGGGGTCCTTGATGGCGTAGACATGCAGTACGCCGGTCAGGTCCGGCGTATCGACAGCAGTTCGCTGAATGCGCGGCTGGCCTGCGGCGAACTGGTACTTCTCTCTCCCATCGGCTACTCCCCGACCGGCGAAGCCTTCAACCTGACCATGGAAGAGGTCGCCTACCAAGCTGCCATGGCACTCAATGCGGAAAAGCTGATCTTTCTGGTAGAAGATGGCGGGCTGGTTGACAACGAAGGACTACTGCACCCGTCCATCACCGTAGAACAGGCCAAGGCGCTGATGGCCGCCAATCAGGGCAGCAAGGAAGTCGGTGTCTGCCTGCCATGGGCAGTACGCGCCACCGAGGGCGGACTCAGCCGCAGCCATCTAGTCAGCGGTAGCGAAGACGGCGCACTACTGGTCGAACTGTTCACCCACTTTGGCAGCGGAACCATGATAGTGCGCCAGCCGTTGGTGCAATTGCGTCAGGCCGATATCGATGATATCGGCAGCCTGCTGGCGCTGATCCAGCCACTGGAAGAACAGGGGGTACTGGTCAGGCGCAGCCGCGAGCATCTGGAAATGGATATCCGCCGCTTCACCCTGCTCGAACACGATGGCAAGGTCTTCGGCTGTGTCGCGCTCTACCCCTTCCTTGATTCCGGCATGGCGGAGCTGGCCTGCCTGGTGGTCGCTCCCGAGCAACGTACGGCAGGCTATGGCGAGATGCTGCTGCAGGCGGTAGAAATACAGGCCAGACAAGAGGGCATCGCGACACTTTTTGTCCTGACCACACGCACCGCACATTGGTTTGTCGAGCGCGGATTTACCGAAGCCGACCCGCTGGCACTACCGGAAGAAAAACTGCAGCGTTACAACGGAGCCCGCCGCTCCAAAGTTTTTATGAAAACATTGTAAACAGCGCCTATGTTGGCATGCATCCCACTTGGAAGCCAAGACATGGCTGTGACACAATAGCAGGGTAGACTTCACCGCAACATCTAAGGAAATTCAATGGCTAGAATGGTCAACTGCATCAAACTGGGCCGCGAGGCCGAAGGCATGGACTTCGCCCCGCTGCCGGGTGAAATGGGCAAGCGCCTGTATGAAAGCGTATCCAAAGAAGCCTGGCAGGGCTGGCTGCGTCACCAGACCATGCTGATCAATGAAAACCGCCTGAGTCTGGCCGATGCCCGCGCCCGCCAGTACCTGATGCAGCAAATGGATGCCTACTTCTTTGGCCAGGGCGCCGAAGCCCCGGCCGGTTACACGCCACAAGCCTGACAACTGCTGACAAACTGACAGCAGTGAGCCCGCCATCCTACCTGGACAAGGCGGGCTGCTCCGCCCTCGCCTTGAGGGCATTGCCTAATACAAGAAGAAGCCACATGACTCAAGCACAAGAATTGCTGCTCAACCGCGAGCTGGGCCTGATCGAATTCAACCGCCGGGTACTGGCGCAGGGCGAAGACGAGAGTCTGCCCCTACTGGAGCGGCTGAAATTTCTGTGTATTGTTTCATCGAATCTGGACGAGTTTTTCGAAGTCCGCGTGGCGTGGCTCAAGGACAATATCCAGCACAACCCCGGGCGTATCCTTGCCGATGGCAATACACCGGGCGGCACGCTTAACCGTGTGGTGACCACAGCCCATACGCTGGTTGCCCAGCAATATGCGCTACTCACCGATGCCATACTGCCCTCACTCAGGAAAGAAGGCATCGTATTCCTGCGCCGGCGCGAATGGAGCGCAGCACAGCAGGAGTGGATCAAGGCATTTTTTTTCCGCGAACTGATGCCCATCCTCACGCCTATCGGGCTGGATCCGGCGCACCCCTTCCCCAAGGTGCTCAACAAGAGCCTGAACTTTGCCGTCGAACTGGAAGGCCGTGATGCCTTTGGCCGCGCCTCCGGCATTGCCATCGTACAGGCACCGCGCATCCTGCCGCGCGTCATCCAGTTGCCCGCCGAGGTGTGTGACGGCAACAGCACTACTTTTGCCTTCCTGTCATCCATCCTGCACTCGCATGTGCACGAGCTATTCCTGGGCATGACCGTCAAGGGCTGCTACCAGTTCCGCGTCACCCGCAACAGCGAACTGACGCTAGAAGAAGAAGACCTGAAAAACCTCAGAACGGCGTTGCAGGGCGAATTGCGCCACCGCCAATTTGGTCAGGCGGTACGGTTGGAAATTGCCGATACCTGCCCGCAACATATGGAAGACTTCCTGCTCACCCAGTTCAACCTGCGCCGCGAAGACGTTTACCGCGTCAATGGCCCGGTCAATCTGGTGCGTATGATGCAAGTTCCCGATCTCGTTGACAGGCCCGATCTGAAATTTGCCCCCTTCATTCCCAGCCTGCCACTCGTGTTGCAGCAAAAAGCCGACCTGTTCGAGGCCATCCGCAAGGGCGACATCCTGCTGCACCACCCCTACCAGAGCTTTCAGCCTGTCATCGACATGCTCAACCTCGCCGCCATCGACCCGCAGGTTGTCGCCATCAAGATGACGGTATACCGCACCGGCACCGACTCGGTACTGATGGACTCGCTCATTGCCGCGGCTCGAGCCGGCAAACAGGTCACCGTAGTCGTAGAGCTGATGGCGCGCTTCGATGAAGAGGCCAATATCGGCTGGGCCAGCCGTCTGGAGGATGCCGGCGCCCACGTGGTGTACGGCGTATTCGGCTACAAGGTCCACGCCAAAATGCTGATGGTCGTGCGCCGCGAAGACGGCGCACTCAAGCGCTATCTCCATCTGGGCACCGGCAACTATCACCCGCGCACCGCCCGCATGTATACCGACTTAGGCCTGATGACCTGCAATGAAGATATCGCCAGCGATGTTAACGATATCTTTGTCCAGATCACCGGACTGGGTCGCGCCAGCAAGTTAAAATTACTGGCACAAAGCCCGTTCACCCTGCATTCCATGATCAT
>NZ_JBOFOO010000290.1:0-3182 GCF_051659485.1 Craterilacuibacter sp.
CTGGCTGTTCGCCGGCAGCGAACGCGCCGGCCGCCGTGCCGCCGCCATCCAAAGCCTGCTGGCCACCGCCAAACTCAACGGTCTGGATCCGTTCGCCTGGCTAAAAGATACCCTCGAAAAACTGCCTGTCTGGCCCAACAACCGCCTCGACGAACTCCTCCCCCTCAAGCGCTAACCGCCTGCACTCTGTTTGGCAAGGTGGGGCGGCTGATCGCTTACGATATGGTGAAGGCTGGTTCAGTTTTGTCCTTATGAATTTATTTTTGTGTGTAACACTCTCAGTGTTTGATCGGAAAAATCGATGTCGCCATGTGGGTAGAGGTTAGGCAATAGAAACGACATAGCCTGCATGGGGAAGCCTACCCTGACTTTTCCCTTGGGTGTATCCGATACTAGGAACCCCTCTTTCACTAGCTTGCCGAGTACATCGCGGGCAGTGCGCTCATGGAGGCCGGTCAGTCGTGGAGCCTCTCCTCGTTCAAATTCGCCCATGGTGAATGCCTGCATGTATAGGTAGGCCGACTCTGGTCGCAGCATTGTGCTACGAATATTTTCGAAGTAGAAGTGCACACGATCCTTGAAGTTGTCGAGGTCAAACATATCGGCCATGAATGTGGCCTGATCAATGCCTGTCTGTAGGCCAAAGAGACAGAACTGGGCAAGGCCGCGCTCTGTCAGGTTGCCACGGCCATCTAGGTCGCCATGCCGATGCTCATCAGCTTGAGCCAGTTGGGCTTTGTATTTATCGGCATTCTTGGCCAAACCTCGCGACATAGACCACAGTGCAGTGCCATT
Organism: Craterilacuibacter sp.; assembly: GCF_051659485.1. Taxonomy (NCBI): domain Bacteria; kingdom Pseudomonadati; phylum Pseudomonadota; class Betaproteobacteria; order Neisseriales; family Neisseriaceae; genus Craterilacuibacter; species Craterilacuibacter sp. Next base: position 796 of record NZ_JBOFOO010000290.1, read on the forward strand.
GATGCCACTGGCCCTCAGCATGGCATCTAGGGCGATTCGTGCGACGCGGCCATTGCCATCAAGAAACGGATGAATCCAGACTAATCGATGATGTGCTGCGAAAGCTGCAACAATACTAATGAGTTTGGAGACTCCTCCGTTTTTGGCCCACTCCATCCGACGGCCATAGACTTCAATGTATCTGTTCAAAAAATCATCAAGGTATTCCCACTTGGGTGACAAGTGGCGGCCGACCTGTACATCCCGTTTGCGGAACACTCCACCTGTCATGACGGAATGATCTGGTAATACAAGCATTTCATCGGGGAGATACTCGCAGAACAGTCGATGCACTTCGCTCAGGAAGTACCGCAAGTTTGCTTGGGATAGTTCCTGAGATTTGGCCCAGCGGTCTGCCTCGATATGGGCCCTTGCTAAGCTTTGGTGATCTCTGTCTGCGCCTAGTGGATGAGCTTCTTGCAAGGTCTTGCTGATATCGATAGGTAGTGTTTTGTGCCCCTCAATCAGGTTGCTGTAGTAGCAGTTCATTCCCGATACGAGTTCGGATAGGCTGCGTGCTGTATGTTTATTAATCACGGCATCCAAACGGGTGGATGCTTGGCACAGCTCATGCGCCCAGCCAACCAGTTCGCTAAAAGCGGGTCGGCTATCCTCAATCAACATTGGTTCCATCTGGGCAGGATGGTCGTAAAATTCCATTTTTTTATTAGCCATTTTGCCGATCTTTTTTTCGACGTTTTTTTATTTAAGCTTAATGCTATCAATGATTTCAAGTGAGCGTTGTTATATTTTTGAAATGAAATTTACCGATCTTTTTGCCGATCATATCATGCCAGTTCGCCGGAAGAGAACGCGTCGGCCGCCGTACCACCATTCAAAGCCTGATGGCTATCGCCCAACTCAACGGCGTATAGCTCTTGGCCTGGCTAAACAAGACACTCACGAAAATTCCCCGTCAGGCCGAATAGCTGCCTCTACGAACGACTCTCCCTCAAGTGCTGATCTCCCGGTTCAGTTTCGAGATATGACCACAGGCCGGATTCGGGCAAGTCTGGCTGGTATGGTGCGGTGGTACGGCAATCAGGTGTCCACCTTTCCACGCCAGCTTATAGTCCAGTTGTCGCCTGAACTCGCCCCAACCCTGATCCAAGATCGCTTTGTTCAGGCCAGACTTCTGTTTCACCTTCCGTCCAGGTTGTTCGGCACTGCCGGCTGCTGACTTCGACATATTGCGCACTTTCAGGTCTTAAATACAGACAATCGCGTGGTTTTGGCTGATTGCGTTCGTTGCCTGGTGCAGGAAGTCTTTGCGGACGTTGCCGATACGGGCATGAAGCTTCTGGACTTTGGCCTTGGCTTTTTTCCAGTTGTTCGAGAACTTGGTTTTCCGGCTCAACGCCTGCTGCGCTTTACGCAAGCGGGCTTGATGCCGTTTGAAGCTGTTGGCCGGTGCGATGAACGCGCCGTTATCGAAGGTCGCGAAGCGGGCAATCCCCACATCAATGCCGATCATGCCCCCTTGCGGGACAGACTGTGCGACCTCGCGCTCGGTCTGGATGGATACAAACCACTTGCCCGCGTGCAGACTGACGGTGACGTTTTTGACCGCACCCAACACCTCGCGGCTGTTGCGATAGCGCAGCCAGCCGAGTTTCGGCAGGAAGATGCGGCTATTGCCCTGATCGAGTTTGCAGCCTTGCGGGTAGCGGAAGCTGTCACTGAGTCCTTTCTTCTTGAATCGTGGAAATGCGGCACGTTTCTCGAAGAAATTACTGTAGGCGCGGTCGAGGTCTTTGAATGTCTGCTGCAAGGTTTGCGATGGCGAGTCTTTCAGCCAAGACGCCATACATCCAGAGGGCAGCGGCGCACCATTGCGCCATTCGGTTAGCACTTTGCAGAGTGCGGCATAGCTCAGTTTCTTCTCGCCCTGATCGTGGCGAGCCTTCTGCAAAGCCAAGCCCTGATTAAACACAAAGCGGCACGCTCCAGCGAAACGGCGCATAGTGCGCTGCTGCTCGCCGTTGGGCATGAGTTCATATTTATAGGCTTGGAGTCGTTGCATATGACCACGATACCGATTTGCCGAAACACGGCGCAAGTGGATTTGCTAAATTAATGGACGCCTGCGGCGTCCGCGCTATCCATCCCCGCCATGAATGACGGGGCTTTCCGCGCACCCCGGTAAAAATCAGCGGTCAGCCGGCTTAGCCCCGCCTCGGACAAGGCATAGCGCGCAGCATGCGCCGGACTCATATTATCCAGTAGCACATTGCAAGCATCGATGGCAGCCACACAATGGCACTCCCATAAGCCAGGCACGGGTATGGCCAGTCAGCGAATTAGCCGCCATATAGCCCAGATAGGCGACCGCCATATTGAGTGAGCCG
>NZ_JBOFOO010000291.1:0-2495 GCF_051659485.1 Craterilacuibacter sp.
GGTGGTCAGTTTTTTGCCGCTTTTCTTGATCAGGTCGACCAATGCCTCGCCATTTTTCACATCAAACTGGGCATCAATCAGGATGGCCTCTTTGTCGCCGCTCACCAGTGATGACGAAACGGGGAAGATGGCCTTCTCACCAGGGTTGTAAACAGTCACGCTCAGCGGGCCAGCCATGGCCACGCCGCTCAACAGAGTACTCGTCAGGGCCAGGTTACGGATCAGGGAGTTATTCATAATGGTTTCTATTGTTATTGATAATGGGAAATTCATCATATGAAATATCTAATCATTTAAATACTGCAAAAAAGACATTAGACTGTTGCAATAATCGGACACATAAGGATTGAAGATGGATCGGCTGACAGCCTTGCAGGTCTTCGTCAACGTTGTCGAGCAAGGTAGCCTGAGCCGTGCCAGCGATAAACTGGACATGTCTCGCGCCATGGTGTCGCGCTATCTGGCTGAACTGGAAGGCTGGATGGGGGTGCGTTTATTGCACCGCACGACCCGGCGACTCAGTCTGACTGGGCCGGGAGAAGAGGCGCTAAGCAATGCACGGGCCATGCTGGCACTGCAAGACGAGATGAAGCAAATCGCCGAACGCGATGCAGAAGAACCCATGGGGCTACTGAGAATTACCAGCTGTTACTCACTATCCCAAACGCTGCTGGCTGGCGTCGTTAATGACTATCTGGCTCGATACCCCGGCACATCTATCGATATCCTGCTGCAAGATAAAGTTGTCAATCTGGTCGAAGAGCGGATTGATCTGGCACTCCGTATTACCAATAAACCGGACTCCAATCTGGTCGCCCGCCGCCTTGGTACTTGCCACTCGGTAGTATGTGCCAGCCCGGCTTATCTGGATAAGCACCCAGCCCCCGTAAGGGTGCAGGATCTGGCCATACATAATTGTCTCTCCTATGCCTACTTCGGCAAGAGCATATGGGAATTCACAGGCCCGGATGGCCCCGAATCGGTGCCGGTCTGCGGCAATTTAAGTGCAAACATCTCCAACCTGCTACTGGAAGCGACCCTCAAGGGGACGGGTATCAGCATGCAGCCCCGTTATTCGGTACAACCCTATATTGACCGGGGAGAACTGATCCCGCTGCTGATAAAGTGGCAGCCGAAGAAAATCGATATCTACGGGGTATACAGCACGCGCAAACAGATGTCGCCGCTACTGCGCAGCTTCCTCGATTTTTTGCTCGAGAGGATGGTGCTCGACCCGATGTGGACAGATTAAGCCGCTAAAATACCTATGCACATGACACCACTGTCATGTGCAATAGCCGGGCAGTCCTCCTGAGCGGGCCCGTGTCAGGGCAAGGCCGGATAATCGTTGTAGCCCTTGCTGCCGGCGGTATAGAGCGTATTGCGGTCGAAGCGCGCCAGCGGCAGGCCTTCGCGCAGGCGGCGTAGCAGATCGGGGTTGGCCACATAGTGGCGCGCGAACGACACTGCATCCCCCACGCCGGCATCAATCGCCATATCGGCGTCCGAACCGCCAAACCCGTCGTTGAGGATGATGCCGCCGCCTTTGAAGTTGGCCCGTGCCAGCGAAAATGCGTCGATATCTGCAAGCGGTGCGCGCATCACATGCAGATAGGCAAGATTCAGCGCCGATGCGGCGCGCAGCAGCGCGATATGTGTTGCCGCCGGGTCGGCGTCGGAGGTGTCGTTGTAGCTGTTGCCGGGATTGATGCGCAGGCCGACGCGGCCGGCGCCGATGGCATCGGCCATTGCGCCCAGACACTCGACGGCAAAACGCACGCGGTTTTCGACCGTGCCGCCATATTCATCGGTGCGGGTATTGGTGCCCGAACACATAAAGCTCATCGGCAAATAGCCGCTGGTGCAATGCAGCTCGACACCATCAAAACCGGCCTCGCGCGCCAGACGCGCGGCGTGTGCGTGCCCGGCCACCACGGCACGCACTTCTGCGGTGCTTAACGCCTCGGGGGTATCGAATGGCTGCATGCCGGCCGCGTCGGTATAGATTTCGCCACGTGCGGCAATGGCTGACGGCGCGACGGTACGCACGCCCTCGCCCTTGATATGGCGGCTGCCGACGCGCCCGCCATGCATGATCTGCAGCACGATGGTGCCGCCGGCCTCGTGTACCGCATCGGTAATGCCGCGCCAGGCATGTACCTGTTCCGCCGTTGCAATGCCGGGCTGGCGACAATAGGCCTGCCCTTCATGCGCAGGCCATGTCCCTTCGGCCACAATCAGGCCGGCACTGGCGCGCTGCGCATAATAGTCGAGCATTTCCGGCGTCGGCACACCGTGTGCGTCGGCGCGGTTGCGCGTCATCGGCGCCATTACGACGCGGTTTTTCAGCTTGAGCTCGCCCATGGCAAGCGGATCGAATAGCGTGGGCATGGTGGGTCCTGTGTGTGAAATGGCGGGGGTGGGCGCAGGAGGCACAATCTGAAAGGCACAGAAGCGGGGGACGCCGCTTGCGGATGGTGGGTTACGCAGCCATT
>NZ_JBOFOO010000292.1:0-1398 GCF_051659485.1 Craterilacuibacter sp.
CGGCTCACGGGCGCGAGGCAGGGATTGGGTTTTACATTCACATCGCCGTAATAGCGGTCAAATACATTGCTGCCCTTGCCGTAGTCGCGGTCCACGCCGCTGATGGCGTCTTCGTTGACCCGGGCGACCGTCGCGGCCAGCCCTTTGGAGTCGACACCAATCTGCGCCGCCAGGCTCTCCAGCGTGTCGGCCTTCCAGTACACGGCATTCAGCCAGCTCTTGCGCAGGCGGCTATCCGGCGCGACCTGGCCCGGCATTAAAGGCCCCATCGGGTATTTGTGACGGAAATCGGCGTCGAAAATCAGCCATGCCGGCACGCAGCGCCCGTTTTCACGGTGGCGCGCATACATGGCGGTGACGAATTCGAGATAGGGCGTGGCTTCATCGACAAAGCGCTGTCCGGTGCCATCGACGGCGATGCAGCCGGGCAAGGAGCGCTCGGCAAACAGGCCGCGCTGGCTGTCTTCCTTGGGTACGGCCACCGTCGGCACCCACCACGCCCAACCCATCAGGTCGGTCTGCGCCCCCAGCGCCTGCGCCGCCAGCAGGGTGTCGCCGGTGTTGTTTGGCGGCGTCACGCCCCACTGGGCGCTATTGGGCTGCGGCAGATACTGCTCGCGCAGCGCCTGATTGCGCTCGAATCCGCCAGCGGCCAGCACCACGGCGCGGCGCGCGGCAAATTCGACGCGCTTGCCATCCTGTTCGGCCATCACGCCGCTTACGCGCTGGCCGTCGTAAGACAACGACTGCAATGCCGTATTCAGGTACAGCGGGATATGGCGCGTCATCAGCCCGTGCCTGAGGCCGGCCACCAGCGCGTTACCCAGCGCCAGACGGCGGTCGGTACGGCGGGCGGTCTTTTTGCGCCAGCGCCAGTCCAGCATGAAGCGCAGCATCAGCTTGGCGAAAATCAGCTTCCAGCCCTTTTCCTTGGCCAGCATCTTGTGTGCGTCGCGCGCGGTCATGCTGACCTTGCCCATCAATAGCGTGGCAGGCGACGGTGCGCGCAAGTGCTTGAGCTCATCGCCCAGCAGCGCGCTGTCAAACAGCTCCGGGTCCATGGTGCGGCCGCCATCGCGGGCACCGGGCAGCGCCGGATAATAGTCGGGATAGCGGTGACAGGCGGCGTAACGCACACGGGTAGCGCTCGTCATATAGCGCACCATCTCGGCGGCGGTATCGACATAGGCGACCAGCCGTTTGTCGTCGACCATGCCCTGCGCCGCCGCACGCATATACGTGAGCGCCGTCTCGCGCGTGTCTTTTATCTGCTCGTTGAGCGGAATCCAGATGCCGCCGCCCGAAATAGCCGAGGTGCCGCCGTACTGCCCGCTTTTTTCCAGCACCACGACACTCAGGCCCTCATCGTGCGCCTTGATCGCAGTCAGCATCGCGCCG
>NZ_JBOFOO010000293.1:0-13018 GCF_051659485.1 Craterilacuibacter sp.
CCGCCATCGGCACTGGCAAAAATGGCACCGCGCTCGCCTACGGCAAGCAGCCGGCTACCTAGTTGCGCCATATCAGTGAAACGCATGCGATCGACGCGCACCATCGTTGCTGCCTGCTCGGGCATGGGGCGCGGCGAAAAGGCATAGACCGAAGCGGCGGCCACCACGGCGGACACGGCCAGACCCATTAATGTGCGCATGGCTGTCTCCCGTCATTGTTTTGCTGCATGGCGTGTATCCTTTGTTCTCTTTGTACGCTGATCATTAGCCAAGCGCTGTGCACCAACATCGTCCAAACAGGGTAAAACACTCGACACCCCCATGCAAAAACGCCGCAAAGCGGCGTCTGTGCGGGCTTTAACAGGATTCCCCTTCCCGACACTCAGGCGCCGACCTCGAACAGCGCCGCTGCCCCCATGCCGCCGCCTATGCACATGGACACCACCACGAAACGCTCGCCACGGCGACGCGCCTCCAACAGTGCGGTGCCGACCAGACGTGCGCCCGACATCCCGAACGGGTGACCGATGGCAATCGCCCCACCGTTGACATTGAGGCGCGTGTCTGCAATGCCGAGCATGTCGCGGCAGTGGATCACCTGACAGGCAAAAGCCTCGTTGATCTCCCACAGCCCGATATCGGACACCTTGAGGTTATGGCGCGCCAGCAGCTTGGGAATGGCGACAACCGGGCCGATACCCATCTCGTCGGCGCGGCAGCCGGCAACCGCCAAGCCACGGTAGATACCCAGCGGCGCCAGGCCGCGCTCGCGCGCAAGATCCGCCGACATCAGTACCGAGGCGGAAGCGCCATCCGATAATTGCGAGGCGTTGCCGGCGGTGATGAACTCACCTTGCGCCACCCAGCGCCCATCCTTGAATACCGGTTTGAGCGCCGCCAGGCTCGCGGCACTGGTGTCCGCGCGCGCACCCTCGTCGCGCGCGAGCGTCACCCTTTGCTTTTCGGTCGGATTGCCTTCCTTATCAAACAACTGCTTTTCAACCGTGATCGGCACGATCTCGGCGTCGAACAGACCTTGCTCCTGCGCCGCGGCGATGCGCTGCTGGCTTGCCAGCGCATAGTCATCCTGCGCCGTGCGGCTGATACCGTAGCGCGCCGCCACCAGCTCTGCGGTTTCTATCATCGGGATATAGGCCGTCGGGTAGGCGGCCAGCACCGCCTGCGACTGGGCACGGTGGGCGTTCTTGTACTTGTTCTGCACCAGCGAGATCGACTCGAGGCCGCCGGCAACCAGAATATCGCGCTCGCCAACCATGATGTCCTTGGCGGCATTGGCAATCGCAATCAGCCCGGACGCACACATGCGGTCCAGCGCCATGCCCGGCACCGTATCCGGCAGGCCGGCCACATAGCCGGACAGGCGGCCGATGGTGTAGCCCTGCGTGCCCTGCTGCGCGGCACAGCCTAGGATGACGTCGTCGACTTCATCGGGCGCAACACCGGCGCGCTCGATTGCGGCGCGGATCACGTGGCCGCCCAGTACCGGCGCTTCGGTATCGTTGAATGCGCCGCGATAGGCCTTGCCGATCGCGGTACGGGCGGTGGAAACGATAACGGCTTCGTTCATAGCGATATCCTCGGGGAGTGATTGGGGACTAGGGATAGTGGATTAGGGCGTGGAGAGCGGGACTATTCCCTATTCCCCATTTTCTCCCTAGAAAAAATAACGGCTGATCTTGTCAACCACGCAGGCCGGTTTGTCCGCGCCTTCAATCTCGATGGTGATGCGCACCGTCGCCTGCACGCCGCCACCGGCTTCCTCCACCTTCAGCACCTCGCCGCGCCCGCGCAGGCGCGAGTTCACCGCCACCGGCGCCGGAAAACGCACGCGGTCGCAGCCCACATTCACCCCCAGCTTCATATTGCGGATCTCGATCAGTTGCGGCAGGAACAGGCTGGCCAGCGACAGCGTCAGATAGCCATGCGCGATGGTGCCGCCAAACGGTCCCGTCTTCGCCCGTTCGGGGTCGACGTGTATCCACTGATGATCGCCAGTGGCCTCGGCAAACAGGTCGATACGCGTCTGGGTGATCTCGGTCCAGGCCGTCACGCCCAGATCGGTGCCGCTGGCGGCCAGTAGTGCGTCGCTGGAATCGAAAACAATATTGGCCATGTCACGCCCTTTGTGCGCTGACCGAGACCACTTCGCCGGTCATATAGGTCGAATAGTCGCTGGCGAGGAACATCATCACATTGGCGATTTCCCACGGCTCGGCAGCGCGCCCGAACGCCTCCTGCGACGCAAGGCTTGCCAGCAGTTCTTCCGAGGCCGATTTTTTCAGGAAAGCATGGATGGCAATCGACGGTGCCACCGCATTGATGCGCACGCCGTATTCGGCCGCTTCCAGCGCCGAGCAGCGCGTCAGCGCCATCACGCCTGCCTTGGCCGCCGCATAGTGCGCCTGCTCCTTCTGCGCGCGCCAGCCCAGCACCGAGGCGTTATTGATGATCACGCCGCGCCCACGGGGCTGCATCACGCGCAAGATGGCGCGCGTCATGCGAAAAGTGCCGGTCAGGGTGACAGCCAGCACCTTGTCCCACTCGCTGTCCTCCATATCCACCACGCGGCAACTGCTACCCAGGCCGGCGTTATTGATCAGCACATCGACGCCACCCAGTTTCTCTTCGGCGGCCGCGACCAGCGCCTGTACCTGCTCCTCACGACTGACATCGCACAACATGCCGTAAACGGCAGCGAGGCCGGTTTCGCTTTTCAGCGTTTCGACCGCGTCCTGCAGGCGCTTTTCGTGCACATCGGAAATCATCAGCCCACGGCAACCTTCCTCGGCAGCACGGCGCGCGGCGGCAAAGCCGATGCCGGCACCGGCAGCTGCGGTCACCAGTACCGATTTGCCCTTGAGCAGGCCGCAGGCGGCGGGATAAGCGGGGGCAGCGTTCATATCACTCTCCTGATTGAAATTTGCCCCTATCGTGACGCTGTCGCCGAGCGCCGCCATCCCGCAAACGGACCATAAGTACGGATGAAAAACCGCCGTGTGCGATCGGCGGCGTCAGATCAGAACGGCCAGACGGTGGACTCGGCGCCACCATCGACCTCGATCACCTTGCCGGTGATCCAGCGGCTGGCGGGGCTGGCCAGAAACAGCGCCGCAGCGGCGATATCCTCGGCCTCGCCCAGACTTTGCAGCGGTGTCGCGTCTATCATCTTCTGGCGCGCGCTATCGTTCAGGAACCGCTCCAGCGCCTCGGTGCAAATCGGCCCCGGGGCGATCGCATTGACACGGACAAGCGGGGCCAGATCCTGCGCCAGCAGGCGGTTGAGCTGGGTCAGTGCCGCCTTGGCCGCGCCATAGACGGTGAAGTTTTTTTGCGCATAACGCGCCGCGCCTGAGGTGATATTGATGATGGCGCCGCGCCCCGCCGCCTGCATATGCGGCGCCACCAGTGCCGACAGGCGAAACGCGGTCGTGACATTGAAATGCATCGCGTCGTCAAACGCCTTGGCCGAAGTCTTGAACACATGATTGGGGCCGGCGCCGCCGGCGTTATTCACCAGCAAGGTGAGCTTACCCATTGCTTCGCGCGCATCCTGCACCAAGCGCTGCAAGGCCGCGTCGTCGTTGACATCGCAACTGAGCGCCAGCGCCCGCACGCCAAAAGCGCGCGCAGCCTTGGCCGTATCGTCGATTTCGGCCTGGTTTCTGGCCACACACACCACATCGGCGCCGGCTTCGGCAAACGCCAAAGCAATGGCGCGGCCGATACCGCGCCCGGCACCGGTGATGATGGCGATCTCGGATTGCAGCGAAAAACGTTCCAGTATCCGGTTCATCCTGCTGACCTCCATAGATAAAAAACGCAAAAAACCCGATGCCTGGGCATCGGGTTGCGGCTAGTGCGGCTTACTTGCCGGCGCGGCGGATGGCGTCCGGGGTAAAGTCTTCGGGCTTGAGGCCGCCGGCGTTGATCACGTCAGACTTGGGCTGCTCGTTGCTCATGCCATAAGCGACGTAGGCGCCCGAGTTCAGGTCGTGGTAGAAGGTGGACGAGTTGAACTGGCCACTGAAGTCCGGCGAGTAGTAGTGATGCGCGATACCGGCGCGCCACAGCTTGTTCTGGCCGTCGTACTGGTCGGCATACACACCATGCCAGCTATCCTCATCCAGATAGATTACGCGGCGCGGATACAGGTGGCGCATGCCCGGCTTGAGCTTGGCCTCCACCGCCCACACGCGGTGCAGCTCGTAGCGCATCGGTTCGGCGCTCGGATGGTTGGGCGTCAGCAGATCCTTGTACTTGAGCTTGGGGTTGGCGACACGGTAGGCATTGTACGGAATGTACATTTCCTTCTTGCCCAGCAGCTTCCAGTCATAACGCTCGGGCGAGCCATTGAAGAAGCGGTCTTCATCAATGGTCATACCGCCACCCACACCACCGACCGGCTGGTCGAAACCAAAGCCCGGCACCTGGCGCACACGACGGGTACCCGGGTCATAACGCCAGGCCAGACGTGCGGTGGTTGCGAAGTTGTACGGTTCTTGCGATGCGGTGATCGCGCCCTTGTCGCGTTCGGGCAGCATCGGTGCGGTAATGTAGTAGGAATAGATGCCGGATGTCGTTTTGGCACGCACTTTAGGGTCATGCCCCGGCGTCAGGCCGGTCGAGCGCAAGCGCCCCCAGATAATGCCGTTCGAGGTGACCGTCGCATTGTCGCGCACCGTCTGTACCGTGTACGGGCGGTGCGGCTGCAACATATTCCACAGCGCCTCCTGCCCTGTCTTGGGCACCGGGAACGGAATGGCGCCGGCGGTGGCATCCACCCCCATACCGCCATCTACCACCTTGGCCAACTTGGCATTATCCAGCGCGGTATCACACACCCAGTCCGGGTAGCGGAAATCACGGTGGCTGGCGTAAATCGGCATCTTGTAGCTGTTTGGATACTTTTTCAGCAAGGCCTTCTGGCCATCGTTCAGCTTGTCGGCGTACTGCGCCATATTGGCGGCGGTAATCACGAACAGCGGCTTTTCATTGGCATAGACGTCGGCGGCATGCGCGCCGGCATTCATCTTCCAGCCCGGATTGGCCTGCGCCCCCAGCCATTTGCCGGAGAAAGCCGGAATCGAGCCATCGGCATTGCCGGCCTTTTCGGCGCCGACACAGGTCAGATCCTTGCCCAGACGGGCCACTTCGGCTGCGGACGCTGCGGCAGAAGCCCCCTGCGCGGCAAACAGTGCCGAGCTTGCCAGCAGCGCGGCTGCTATTTTTTTCATTTTCATCGTCAGAACTCCTAAATCGGGTGATGGGGCTTAGAAGGTGTACTTGGCGTAGGCCGAGACGTAGTCGCGGTCACCCAGCTTGCGATAGACCGGATCCGGACGGGTAAAACCGACGTAAGTCAGCCCCAGCTCCAGGTTGCCCAAGTACTTCCATTCGGTGCCCACCGAGTACTGGAAGTTGCCACCGGCATCCGCCAGCGTCGAAATCGGCGTCATGCCCTGAATCCACACACCACGGATCGGTACTTTCAGATCCCATCCCGCAATAATGCCGGGGTAGGACAGATCCATGCCCAGCGTCAGGCCGTAGGCGTTTTTATCGCGTTCGCCGGTGGCGGTTTTCCACACAAACTGGTCGCTGGGCTTGGCCAAGCCACTAAGCGCTGGAACTGGAGCACTGGCTAAGGCAGGTGCCCCGGACGTTGCCTCTACACTAATGCCGTGCGTCCACACTAACTCCCCCATCAGGGTGGTTGCGCTAGCCCAAGGCATATCCCCCAGAACGCGAATGAATGAAACCTGGGCTTGCGTCGCCTTACCCTTGGCGGCCGTCGGCCCAATCGCAGTATTCACCAGCATCGGCACACCATCGCGATAGGTCAGTTCGGCCCCCACCTGCGTCTCACCGATGCGGGTTGACAAGGAGGCACCAACCAGCTTGATGTCCTCGAAGTAGATCTCATCGTAAGTGAGTGCCTGAGGCCTGAACTGTGGAGATAGCGTCCAGTTCATCCGCAGATTCGGATTTTTGTCGTGGTACTGCAAGTAATAAGCCGATAGTTCGGTAGCATCGGTCACACCCCAGCGCGCACCCACACCAAACTGCCCGTTGTTCTTTGGCTTTTCCTTTTCGCCATAGCGAGTAAAAGCCGCAGTTGGCAGCTGAGCAAGATCGCCGTAGGCAAGACGGAGTACTTCGGCACCAGGCCCCAGCACGTCGGTGTTCGACAAATAGGAACCCACCGGTGGCAGTTCGGTACCCTTCCACTGGAACTGGTAGTAGCCCATCAGGCTGAAGTTGGGGGCCAGCTCGAGCAGGCCGGATACTTGCGGCACCGGCAGCAGCATTTCCTTGACTTCGGTACCGGGCGACAGACCCTTGACCGCATCAAACGGCACTTGCGCAGCCGAGGCGTTGCCGTAGAACAGGCTCTCGCCCCAGGCCACCACCTGATTGCCCAGCTTGAAGGTCAGCCGTTTGTCGCCGCCCACATCCCAGGTGTTGTAGACATAGGCATCCAGAAACTTGGCGCGGCCGCCGGAGTAGAACTCTGTGCCATCGGTGAACTGGTCCTTGGCACCGAATTTGTTGACGGTTTTTGGCGAATTATTGGCATTGCTCTTGTGATAGACGTCGTCGTAGAACGCGGTACCACGCAACATCAGCCCCATATTCCCGCGGCTAAGGTTCATCTCGGCATTCAGCCCCAGGCGATTGGTAGTCAGATCCCCTTTGCCGAAGTTGTGGTTGCCGTCGTCCAGATTGGTTGCCAATGGATTGCGGTTAGTGTCAGGGCCATTAGTCAGCTTGTCCGACGGATCCTTGACCCGCACGCCGACGCCGTAGGATACGGTCGCCTGATAATCGAGCTTGACGCCATTGTCGAACTCGATCGCCTCCGCGGCGTACGCGTGGCTGCCGATCAGCGCCAGCGATAGCGGCAGTACCCTGGGCAGGGCTACCCATCCCGTTTTGCTTCTGTTTTTTTGTTTCATGCGATTGCCTCGCCTCCATTGTCCGGGTCTTGTAAAGAGCGCCCTGTTCTGCGGCAGGCTTCGCTCCTTGTGCTGCAATGTGGACGCCAGAACCATGTCCTACATCGTCCAAAAAGACTAAACAGAGCGAATGCTCTATTCGAAAAGCGGTGATAGTCTGTTCGCATGATGTAGGCCGTGGGGCGCACCGGATAATGGCTCGCATCCCAGCTTGAGCATGATCCGGCAACAGGAGAGCAACCGTGACTAAGAGCAGCACATTCAGGCAGTCGGTACAGCAATGGCTAGCAGCCAACTGCCCGCCAGCCATGCGCACCCCGCCGCCCGAAGGGGGCATCGTCTGGGCCGGCAGCCGCGTGCATTTTGATGCCCCAGAACAGCAGCAGTGGTTCGAGCGCATGCGCGGCAAGGGCTGGTTCGCCCCCGACTGGCCCATCGAATATGGCGGCGGCGGGCTTGATGCCGTTGACACCCGCATTCTGGAAGAAGAACTGTCGCGCCTGCGCTGCCGCGCTCCGATGATCAATCTCGGTGTGTGGATGATAGGGCCGGTGCTGCTCGCCTCCGGCAACGCCGAACAAAAAGCGCGCCACCTGCCGGGCATGGCGCGTGGCGAAGTGGCATGGTGCCAGGGTTTCTCCGAGCCCGGTGCCGGCTCGGATCTGGCCAGCCTCAGCTGCCGCGCCGAGCGCGATGGCGACAGCTATGTCGTCAACGGCTCCAAGATCTGGACTTCCTACGCCGACCGTAGCGACTGGATGTATGCGCTGGTGCGCACCGACCCGCAAGCGGGCAAGCATGCCGGCATCAGCATGCTGCTGATCGATATGGCCTCGGCCGGGGTGACGGTCAAGCCTATCGACCTGATCAGCGGCAAGTCGCACTTTTGTCAGGTGTTTTTCGACAATGTGCGCGTGCCGGCCGAAAACCGCGTCGGTGCCGAGGGCGAGGGCTGGCAACTGGCGCGCGATCTGCTGGGCCACGAGCGCCGCGCCATGAGCAAGTTTGGCGACAACAATGTCCCCGGTATCGATTTTCTGGATCTGGCGCGCCAGCTATTGCCGCTGGCCGATGAAGCCTGCCGGCCGCTACTGGCCGAACGCGTCGCGCGCGCCGCCATGGATGAACACGCCTACAAGCTGAGCTTGCAGCGGGCGCACGAAGCCGGCCGCGCCGGGCAGGATGTTTCCGGCCTCGTTGCCAGCTTTAAGTACCTGCATAGCGAACAGAACCGCGAACGCCACGAGCTCTTGATGGCACTGGCCGGCAACGAGGCGCTGGGCTGGGAGGGTGAGGCTTTCGACGAAACCCTGCTCAAACTGACGCGACAGTGGCTTAATTCCTACACCTACACCATCGCCGGCGGCACGTCGGAGATCCAGCTCAATATCCTGGCCCGCCGCGTGCTGGGCCTGGCGGCAAGCGGAGGCTGACATGACCCTGATCCTTGGCGAAGAGCAGCGCATGCTGCAAGACAGTGCAACAGATTTTTTTGCCAGCCGGCTGCCTCTGGCCCACAACCGTGCGCTACGCGACACCGGCCTGACGCATGACGCCAAGGCCTGGCGCGAGATGGACGAACTGGGCTGGAGCGGCATCGCCCTGCCCGAAGAGCTGGGCGGGCTGGCTTTTCCGCTATCCGGCATCGCGCTGATTCAGGCCCAGGCCGGGCGCACGCTGGCCGCCACGCCGCTGCTGTCGTCCAATATCCTGTGTGCAGGCCTGCTGGCACTATGCGCCAGTGACGCGCAACAGCGCGACTGGCTGCCGGGCATCGCTGGCGGCACAGTCCGCGCGGCACTGGCGCTGGACGAAGGTACGCGCCACGATCCCTCCTGCCTCCGCCTTGCGGCGTGCGCAAGCGGCGATGGCTGGGTGCTTGACGGCAGCAAGTCGCTGGTGATGGACGGCACACTGGCCGACACCTTGCTGGTCGCGGCGACGCTCGCCGGTGAAACTGCCCTGTTTATCCTGCCGGCCGTGAGTGCAGGCATCACCCGTACCCCGCTTTCGCTGATCGATAGCCGCGACGCTGCCCGCATCGTATTCGAGCGGGTGCAGGTCTCGGCCGATGGCTTGCTGGCACGCGGCGACAGTGCCGATCAGATGCTGGCGACCGTACTTAACCGCGCTCGCATCTGTCTGGCCGCCGAAATGCAGGCCATCAGCCGCGAGCTATTCGACAGCACGCTGGCCTACCTGAAGCAGCGCCAGCAATACGGCGCTTGGCTCGGCAGTTTTCAGGCTCTGCAGCACCGCATGGCGCGGTTATTTACCGAACTGGAGCTCGCTGAAAGCACCGTCGCGGCGGCGCTATCGGCGCTGGATGGCGAGGGCGAGCTGGCGCTATTGGCGGCACTGGCCAAGGGCAAGGTCGGCGAAGTCGCGCTCAAGGTCGCCAACGAGGCGGTGCAACTGCACGGCGGCATCGGCGTCACCGACGAGCTGGATATCGGCCTTTACCTCAAACGCATCCGCGTAGCCGAAGCGCAGTACGGCGACCACCTCTTTCAGCGCACCCTTTACACCCGCCTGATCGCACTGGAGGCCCGCACATGAGCACACTGACCGTCTGGCACCAGAACATGGCGGCGCTCACTGGCGCCGGCGCACCGTTTGCCATCACCGAACTAGATGGCCTGCCCGCCTTTAGCCAGGCACCGGCCACGCTCGCGGCGGCGCTGGAGCAGGGCCGCCGCCATGGCGCACAGGACTTTATCGTCTGGCAGAATCAACACCTGTCTTTTGACGCCTATTACGCCGAGGTCGAGCGCGTGGCGGCAGCCCTGCTGTTGCGCGGCCTGACGCCGGGCACCCGCGTCGCCATCGCCATGCGCAACTGTCCGCAATGGCTGATTGCCTTTCACGCCATCATCAAGGCCGGCGGTGTCGCCTGCGCACTCAATAGCTGGTGGCAGGGCGACGAACTTTGCGCTGCACTGGCGGACTGTGGCGCGGCCTTGCTGATTGCCGACGCCGACCGTCTGGCAAGGCTACACGGCAAGCTTAATGGCATCACCGTGATCGGCATTGATGGCGCCGCCGATACCGATCTGGCGGCGCTCGCAGGCCACGCACCGGACCACTGGCCAGACATTGCACCGCAAGACACGGCCGCCATCCTGTTTACCTCCGGCACCGGTGCGCGCGCCAAGGCGGCACTACTGTCGCAGCGCGCGCTGGCGCAGGCGGTGTTCTCGCTCGACTTTTTTGCCGCTGTTGGCGCCATGGCGCAGCCGGAAATCATCGCCCGCGCCCAAGGGCGGCAGATGAAAAGCCTGCTGGCGGTGCCGCTGTTTCACGTCAGCGGCCTGATCGCGCAATTCTTTGCCGCGCTGCGCGGCGGGCGCTGTCTCGTTATGCTGAAAAAATGGGACGCGGGCGAGGCGCTGCGCCTGATGGAAAGCGAGGCCATTACCCAGTTCAACGGCTCGCCGGCGATGCAGGTCGACCTGATCAATCACCCCGACTTTTCGCCCGAGAAACTATCCAGCCTGATTGGTCTGGGTTATGGCGGCGCCGGTGTGCCGGCCACGCTGTCCGGCGCTATCGCGGCCCAACTGCCGCAGCTCATGCAGGGTAGCGGCTACGGCATGACCGAAAGCAGCGGCATCGGCTGCGTCAGTAGCGGCACGATGTTTGCCGAGCACCCTGCTGCGGTGGGCCTGCCCTCGCCGGTGGTGCGCCTGCGCGTGGTCGATGCCGCAGGCCATGTCCTGCCCGCTGGCGCGGAAGGTGAAATCCAGCTCTCGGGCTCGGTACTGATGGATGGCTACTGGCTGGACGGCCGGCTTGAACGCGGCGCTTTTGATGGCGCGTGGTTCGCCAGCGGCGACATCGGCCGCATCGATGAGACCGGCCTCGTCTACCTCACCGGACGCAATAAGGATGTGATCAACCGTGGCGGCGAGAAGATTGCGCTGGCCGAGGTGGAAAACTGCCTGATTGCCCACCCCGACGTGCTGGAAGCCGCCGCCTTCGCAGTACCCGACGCCCGTCTGGGCGAACGGCTGGAAGCACAGGTGGTGATGAAACCGGGCAAAAGCTTTGACGCCGAGGCAATACGCGGCTTCGCCCTGCAACGCCTGGCCGCCTACAAAGTGCCCGCCGTCATCCATCTGCGCATGGATGCCTTGCCGCGCAATGCTTCGGGCAAGCTGCTGCGCCGCAAACTGCTGATGGGTACGGCCACGCATTAGCCGGCCTCGTCCGCATGGGGGATGGCGCAAGGCGCGCCACAGGACAAGATGAAAACAACAACAGGAGAGATGCGCATGGGTCTGCAAGGACAAGCCGCCATCGTCGGCGTGGCGCAATACCAGCCGGAAAAATATACGACGGCCCCCCGCATGTTCCATCTGGAGCAGGTCGCCGATTTGGCGCGCCAAGCGCTGACCGATGCCGGACTACAGGCGAAGGACATCGACGGGCTATGCGTCAACGGCCCGCATTTTCACGAAGCCTCAAGCTTCGTGCCGGCCATGGTTGGCGAGTATCTGGGTATCCCGCTGAATTTTGGCGAGGTGGTCGATCTGGGCGGCGCCTCGGCGGTAGCCATGGCCTGGCGTGCGGCGGCAGCGATCGAACTTGGGCTATGCCAGGCCGTGCTGTGCGTGATTCCGCAGCGCATGGCACCGCAAGGGCCGGATGAAGACCCGATGATGATGGCGCGCGCCATGCGTTATGGCGGGCACAGCACCGCCTTTGGTGCCCCCGAGGCCGAATTCGACCTGCCCTACGGCCATATGGCACAAAATACCGGCTACGCCATGATCGCCCAGCGCTACAAGGCGCGTTACGGCTACGACGAGGCGGCGATGGCCAAAATCGTCGTCGACCAGCGCACCAATGCCTGCGCCAACCCCAAAGCCATGTTCTACGGCAAGCCCTTGAGCATAGAAGATGTACTTGCCAGCAAGATGGTAGCCGACCCGCTGCATGTGCTGGAAATCGTGATGCCGGTCGCCGGCGGCGCCGCCTTTATCGTGACCAATGCCGCGCTGGCCGCCCGCAGCCGCCATCGGCCGGCATGGATCAAGGGCTTTGGCGAACACATCATCAGCAAGTCGCCAAGCTACGCACCCGAGATGCTGGACACGCCTATCGGCCCGGCGGCAAAGCGCGCCTTCGCCATGGCCGGCATCACGCCGGCCGACATCGATGTCGCCGAAATCTACGACTGCTACACCATCACCGTGCTGCTGACACTGGAAGACGCCGGCTTTGCCAAAAAAGGCGAAGGCATGGCCTTCGTGCGCGAGCATGACCTGACCTACAAGGGCGACTTTCCGCTCAACACCCACGGCGGCCAACTGGGCTTCGGCCAGGCCGGCTCCGCCGGCGGCATGAGCCAGCTGATCGAGGCGGTAGAGCAGATACGCGGCACCTGCGGCGAACGTCAGGTTGCGCACTGCGACAAGGCCTTTGTCTCCGGCACCGGCGGCGTGATGAGCGAGCAGACCGCGCTGATTTTGATGGGGGAATGAAGATGAGCCATAAACCGCAACCAGCCATCACCGAGATTTCGCGCCCCTACTGGGATGCACTAGCTCAGTACCAGGTCAAACTGCAACAGTGCAGCGCCTGCGCCGGCTGGGTATTTTTTCCGCGCAGCCATTGTCCGCACTGCCTGTCGGATGCATTGCACTGGCGCGAGGTTTCAGGCAAAGCGTGTCTTGTGACCTACACCGTCGCCCGCATCCCCACCCTGCCCGACTTCGCCGACGAGGCACCGCAAAAGCTGGCGGTGGTGGAACTGGCCGAAGGCGTGCACCTGAACACCACCCTGGTTGGTCTTGATGAGGACGAGATTTGCATCGGCATGGCGCTGCAGCCGGTATTCGACGACAGCGGAGACACTACGCTGCTGCGCTTTACCGCTGAGGGCAAGCCGTTGTCGGTGATCGCCCGCAAGGAGGAGGATGCCGCCGCTACCCGCCCATCGCCACAGGCCAAGCGCCAGATCCATTTCAAGGATTTCGACTCGCTTAAAGCACTGATCAGCGAGGAATTCTCGCCGTGGAGCAACCGCTACATAGTGA
>NZ_JBOFOO010000294.1:0-2898 GCF_051659485.1 Craterilacuibacter sp.
CCACACCGGGGTGGCGCGCCACCAGCAGCACCGCGAGTTCCGCCAGCAAAAACCCCACCAGATAGGCACCTGCGTCACCGGCGAAGATCATGCCGCGCGGGAAGTTCCATACCAGAAAACCCAGCATGGCAGCGGCAGCGGCCAGACACAGCGCCAGCAAGGGTGTATCGCCCACCGCCAGCGAGACATAAGCCAGCGCACAGAAAGCCAGCAGTGCCACGCCGCCCATCAGGCCGTTATAGCCGTCGATAATATTGATCGAATGGCACACCCCGCCGGCAGCGAAGATGGTCAGCAACATGGCGGCGACGGGGAAACTGGCCAGCAAGGGATCGATACCGGGAATACCCAGCGCCGGCAGGATGCCGCCTACGCTCCAGATGGCGATGGCGGCCGAGGCAAATGCGGCTAGCAGGCGGATCAGCGGGCTGACTTTTTTGGTCAGGTCTTCCACCAGGCCCGCCAGAAAAACCGGGCCGGCCGCCAGCAACACGCCCCAATACAGACGATACTCGGCCTCTAGCCCGGCCAACAGCAATAAAGCACCGCCCGCCAGCAAGCCTGCCAGCACCGGCACGCCACCGATACGCGGCGTGGGTGCGGCGTGAAATTTCTGCACCCCACCGAGGTCATGGTCCATAGACAGGTGTGCATGCAGATGCTGGGTGCGGATCAGCAGCATGCCGGTGAATAGCGAAACCAGCAGCGCGGTAAATGCGATGGCCAATAACATCCAAAATATCCAATAGTTGATCCAAAAATAAGCAAAAGCCGTCATTGCTTGGCAGGCGGGTATTGTAATGGATTAATGCCTGTGATGGCTTGCGCTTTGCTTCCCCTTGCTCAGGCCGTAAAATGCCGCATGCCTTTTGCCTCCCGCCTGACCGAAGCCCTGTTGTCCTTCTCGCGCCACCACAAGATGGCGCTATTGATGCTGCTCGATACCCTGCTGCTGCCGCTGGCCTTATGGTCGGCGGTGATGCTGCGCCTGGGCGGGGTGTGGGACCCCAAGCTTGATCCGTTCTGGTGGATTTTTCTGGTGCCGCCGCTGTGGGTGATGCCCATCTTCATCAAGCTCGGCCTGTACCGCGCGGTGCTCAAGTATGTGGACGACAAGCTGGTAACGACGGTGTTCTCCGGCGTCAGTCTGGCGGTGCTGCTATTGATGGCGGTGATCATGATGGCCGGCATTACGCCGTTCCCGCGTACCTCCATCATTATCTTCTGGGTGTTCGCCATGGCCTATATCGGCGCCAGCCGCTTTGTGCTGCGCGGGCTGATCCGCCGCATCGACGCCCACGATGCACCACGCCTGCCGGTGCTGATTTACGGTGCCGGCCACGCCGGGGTGCAGCTGATGCTGGCCTTGCAGGCCGGGCGCGAATACCGGCCACTGGCTTTTGTCGACGATAACCCGCAGCTATGGCGCCGCACCTTTCGCGGCGTGGCGGTGCATGCGCCGGCCGAGCTGCCGTTATTAATCGCCGAATTCGCACCCAAGGCCATTTTGCTGGCCATGCCCTCGGTCGGGCGTTCGCGCCAGCGCGACATCCTGCAGGCGCTGGAAGCACACCATATCCCGATCAAGAGCCTGCCCGGCATGGCCGATCTGGTCAGCGGCAAGGCAAGCTACGACCAACTGCGCGAGATCGACATCGAAGACCTGCTGGGCCGCGACCCGGTGCCGCCACGCGCCGACCTGCTATCGGCCAATATCGGCGGCAAGGTGGTGCTGGTCACCGGTGCCGGCGGCTCGATCGGTTCGGAGCTGTGCCGCCAGATTGCCGCGCTGTCTCCCAAGCATCTGCTGCTGTTCGAATTGTCCGAGTTTGCGCTGTACAACATCCATCAGGAACTGCAGCAGAGCGCGCCCGGGCTTGCCATCACCCCGCTGCTGGGCTCGGTAAGCGATTACGACCGCCTGCTGTCGGTGATGACCGGCTTTAAGGTCGAGACGGTGTATCACGCCGCCGCCTACAAGCATGTGCCGATGGTGGAATACAATCCGGTGGCCGGCATCCTCAACAATGCCTTCGGCACCCAGACCTGTGCCCAGGCGGCGCAGGCCGCCGGCCTTGCCACCTTTGTACTGATTTCCACCGACAAGGCGGTGCGCCCCACCAATGTGATGGGCGCGACCAAACGTCTGGCCGAGCTATGCCTGCAGGCACTCAGCGAAGCCGGCAGCCGCACCCGCTTCGTGATGGTGCGCTTTGGCAATGTGCTGGGCAGCTCGGGCTCGGTGGTGCCGCTATTCAAGCAGCAGATCGCCGGCGGCGGGCCGATCACCCTCACCCACCCCGACATCACCCGCTATTTCATGACCATCCCCGAGGCGGCGCAGCTGGTGATACAGGCCGGTGCCATGGGGGGCGGTGGCGACGTATTTGTGCTGGATATGGGCGAGCCGGTGAAGATCATCGATCTGGCACGACGGTTGGTGCATCTGTCGGGGCTGGAAGTCAAAGACACGCAGCAGCCCAAGGGCGACATCGAAATCCGCTGCACCGGCCTGCGCCCCGGCGAAAAGCTGTACGAAGAGCTACTGATAGGCGACAACACCCTGCCGACCCCGCACACCCGTATCCTGCGGGCACAGGAACATTGCCTGCCGCTAGCCGAGTTGCAAGCGCATATGAGCCGGCTCAAGCTCGCCTGCGACGAACTGGATGCCGGGCTGGCGTTTACGCTGATGCAGGAAGTGGTGCAGGAATTCAAGCCCAGCGCACAAACGGCAGACTGGCTGGTGGCCGCCAGCCGCGAGGATGTGGCGGGTTGATCGTCTCAAAAACTCGCGGCTGAAGCCGCTCCTACACCGGTCTACCCCGTAGGAGCGGCTACAGCCGCGAATTGTTCAATCCCAAACCGATGCCAGCCAAGCAGCCAAAAGCGCCCTCA
>NZ_JBOFOO010000295.1:0-2708 GCF_051659485.1 Craterilacuibacter sp.
GCCAGCAAAGGCAGGCCGCCCTTGTCATCGGTCACCGTTTCATACGCGACGGCAATGGCGCCCGATTCGACCAGCAAACGCGTCTGGTCCGGGTCCGGCGCCAGATGCAGATAGGTAAACAGCAACTGACCGGGGCGCAGCATCTTGCATTCGGCAGGCTGAGGCTCTTTGACCTTGCACACCATGTCGGCACGGGCAAATACATCCTGTGCACTGGATGCTATCGAGGCACCGGCCTGAATATAATGCTCATCCGTAAATCCAACCCCCAGCCCGGCTTGAGACTGCACGATCACTTCATGGCCATGCACCACCAGCTCGCGCACGCCGGATGGTGTCAGGCCAACCCGGTACTCATGCACCTTGATCTCTTTCGGAACACCAATCAACATTTCAGTCTCCTGTCATACTGTGTGGACAAATCAAACAAGGTGCGTTTAAAAAAATTCACATGCAAGCACAGCAATGAACGGATACTGGCTACAAAATAGCTGATTTGCAACATTCTTCCATTTTGCATTGCAACAATGCTACACCACTCTACAATCCAGCTAACATTATTCGTCTAATATTATTAACATCAGTTAACGCAAGTGAGAATATATGGATATCGGAGCGAGGCTAAGGATGGTGCGTGAGCGCCTGAAGCTGTCCCAGCGCGAGTTGGCCAAGCGCGCGGGCGTCACCAACGGCACCATCTCTCTGATCGAACAGAACCGGGTCAGCCCGTCTATCAGCTCACTGAAAAAGGTCTTGGAGGGCATGCCGATGACGCTTGCCGATTTCTTTACTTTTGACGCCGAACCCAAAGCACCCACGGTGTTTTATCAAGCGGACGAGCTGCCAAATCTGGGGAATGACGCCATCAAGCTATTGCTCGTCGGTACGGCATATGAGAAACGCGACCTTGCCATCTTGAGGGAATGCTACCAAGCAGGTGCCGATACCGGCCCGGACATGCTGGAACACGAAGGACAAGAAGGTGGCGTCATTGTCAGCGGCAGGATTGAGCTGACGGTCAACGGGGAAAGCCGCGAGCTGGGCCCTGGGGACGCGTATTATTTTGACAGCCGCTTGCCACACCGCTTTCGCAACTTGACTGGCGAGCAATGCGAAATCGTCAGTGCTAACTCGCCGCCCACTTTTTAAGTCTCACCAGCAGACCATATTTGCAAAAAAACAACACAAGGAGCGCGACAAGATGACCCGCAATTACCAAGAATGGCAACAACTGGCCACAGAAATTCACATCGAAGGCCGTGCTTTTATTTCGGGCGAATATACAAGCGCAGCCGATGGCCGCAGCTTCACCTGCATTAACCCGGCCAATAACCAGACGCTGGCGCAAATCGCCTGGTGCGGCCAGGCCGAAGTCGATGCCGCAGTCAAGGCAGCCCGCCATGCATTTGAAAGTGGCATCTGGTCGGGCTTGGCGCCCTTGGCTCGCGGCCGCATCCTCAAACGCTTTGCCGCACTAATACGCGAGCACAGCGACGAGCTGTCGCTGTTGGAAACACTGGATGCAGGTAAGCCCATCTCCGACACGCAAAGCGTGGATGTGGCCGGTGCGGCCTATTGCGTAGAATGGTTTGCCGAAGCGATAGACAAGATTGGAGGCGAAGTCGCGCCGGTCGACCCAAAACTGGTCGGTCTAGTCACACGTGAAGCCATCGGTGTAGTCGCCGCAGTCGTGCCGTGGAACTTCCCCATCCTGATGGCCAGCTGGAAATTTGGCCCCGCATTGGCCGCCGGCAACGCGGTCATCGTCAAACCGTCGGAAAAATCCCCGCTCACGGCCATTCGCATTGCCCAGCTAGCGAAAGATGCCGGCATCCCGGACGGTATTTTCCAGGTATTGCCAGGCGCAGGCGATACCGGCAAGCTGCTGGCGCAGCATATGGACATCGACTGCATTGCCTTTACCGGTTCGACCGCAGTAGGCAAGCTGATTGCGGCCGATGCAGCGGCATCCAACCTCAAGCGCACCTGGCTGGAGCTGGGAGGCAAGTCGCCCAACATCATACTGCCCGACTGCCCTGACCTGAAAAAAGCCGCCCGCACCGCCGCCGCCGCCATTTTTTACAATATGGGCGAAATGTGTACCGCAGGCTCACGCCTGTTGGTTCACCGCGACATCAAGGAGGCTTTCCTCGCTGCATTCAAAGAAGCCGCGCAAGGCTGGCAGCCGGGCGATCCGCTCGACCCCGACACCAGCATGGGTGCCATCGTCGACCGCATCCAGTACGACAAAATTTTGTCTTATATCGATAAGGGCCAGGCAGAAGGCGCCACCCTGGTTTGCGGCGGGAAAGCGACACGAACCGAACAGGGGTTCTTCATCGAACCAACCGCTTTTGATTGCCTGCGCCATGACATGACAACTTGCCGTGAAGAGATTTTTGGCCCGGTACTGTCCATCATCACTTTTGACACGGTAGAGGAAGCCATCCGCATTGCCAATGACAGCGAATACGGACTGGCCGCAGCGGTGTGGACATCGGATCTGGCAACGGCACACAAAGTGTCCCGTGCCCTCCGGGCCGGCACGGTCTGGGTCAATTGCTACGATGAAGGCGGCGACATGAACTTCCCGTTCGGCGGCTTCAAGCAGTCCGGCAATGGCAGGGACAAATCCCTGCATGCGATGGAAAAATACTCCGAACTAAAAAGTACGCTCATCAAGCTCTGCTAAGAATTTAAAGAATGCA
>NZ_JBOFOO010000296.1:0-10374 GCF_051659485.1 Craterilacuibacter sp.
AGAAGATCACCCCGGCCATGAGCCAGACCGAGCAAGAGGCCATCAATGCCGGCACCGTATGGTGGGACAAGGATCTCTTTTCCGGCAAGCCTGACTGGAAAAGGCTGCTGGCCTTTCCTGACCCTAAGCTGTCGGCCGAAGAGCAGGCGTTTATCGATGGCCCGACAGAAGCGTTGTGCCGCATGGTTGACGACTGGAAGATCACCCATGAACTGAAAGACCTGCCACCAGAGGTATGGCAGTTCATCAAGGACCAGGGTTTCCTCGGCATGATCGTCAAAAAGAAATATGGCGGTCTGGAGTTTTCCAACTACGCACACGCCAAGGTTGTCACCAAGATCGCAACCCGTGGCGGTACAGCAGCAGTATCGGTGATGGTGCCCAACTCTTTGGGGCCGGGCGAGCTATTGCAGCATTACGGTACCGATGCGCAAAAAGATTACTATCTGCCGCGTCTGGCCAAGGGGCTGGAAGTGCCGTGTTTCGCCCTGACCAGCCCTTCGGCAGGTTCGGACGCGGGTTCCATTCCAGACTTCGGCATTGTCTGTCGCGGCGCCTACACCGACCCGCGTTCGGGTGAGCATTTCGAGAATGTGCTGGGTATCCGTGTCAGCTGGGAAAAGCGCTGGATCACGCTGGCGCCGGTTGCGACGATTTTGGGTCTGGCATTCAAGATGTATGACCCGGATCACCTGATTGGCGATAAGGAAGAGCTGGGCATTACCTGCGCGCTGGTGCCGACCGAACATGCGGGCGTTGAAATCGGCCGTCGCCACTATCCGGGTGGTGCCGCCTTTATGAATGGCCCGACCTCGGGTCGCGACGTATTCATTCCGATGGACTGGATCATCGGTGGGCAAGCCAATGCAGGCAAAGGCTGGCGCATGCTGGTCGAGTGCCTGTCGGTTGGGCGCTGTATCTCGCTGCCGGCCATGTCGGTTGCCACCGGTAAATTCACCAGCTTCGCCACCGGAGCCTTTGCCCGTGTGCGCGATCAGTTTGGTCTGCCTATCGGCAAGTTCGAGGGGGTGGATGAGGCGATGGCACGTATCGGCGGCCACACCTATCAGATGGAGGCGGCGCAGAATCTGGCGCTGGTCGGTCTGGACATCGGCGAAAAGCCCTCGGTGCTGTCGGCTGTGCTGAAATATCACAATACCGAACGTATGCGCAAGTGCCTGAACGATGCCATGGATGTGCATGGCGGCAAGGCCGTGGTATTGGGGCCGCGCAACTATCTGGGCCGCGCTTATCAGGCGATTCCTATCGGTATCACGGTTGAGGGCGCCAATATTCTGACCCGCTCGATGATCATTTATGGTCAGGGTGCGATCCGTTGCCATCCGTTTGTGTTGCGCGAAATGAAGTCGGCAATGGCGAATGATGTGGTCGAGTTTGATCTGGCCATCACCGGTCACATTAATTTTGTAATCAGCAATATCTTCCGCTCGTTGTGGCTGGGCCTGTCTGGTGCCCGTTTTGCCGGCAGCCCGAAAAGCGGAGCGACGGCGGCTTATTACCGGCAACTGACGCGTTACTCGAGCGCATTTGCGCTGTTGTCCGATATGGCGATGTTCAGCCTTGGCGGCACACTCAAATTCCGCGAAAAGCTGTCGGCGCGTCTGGGCGATATGTTGTCGGGCCTCTATATCGCATCGGCTTCGCTCAAGCACTTTGAAGATCAGGGGGCGCAAAAGGACGACCTGCCGCTGATGCACTATGCCGTGCAAAGTGCGATTGTCGATGTGCAGCAGGCGATGGACGGCTTCCTGTGCAATCTGCCTAGCAAACCGCTGGCATGGGTGCTGCGCAAGGTGATTTTCCCGTGGGGCATGCGTGCCAAGCCGGCCAGTGACCGTACCGGCACCCAGATTGCCCGCCTGTTGATGACGCCCGGTGCTGCGCGTGACCGCCTGGTCCATGGCGTATTCAAGCCGCAGGATGAAGCGGATGCAGTCGGTGTGCTCGAGCCTGCCATGCTGGCCGTGATTGCGACCGAACCGTTTGAAGCCCGGCTCAAGAAACTGGCGCGCGACGGCAAGTTCACCACCATCACCGCCCGCGAGCGTCTGGATGAGGCGCTGGCCAAGGCATTTGTAACGCAGGAAGAGTTTGATGCCATCCTCCGCGCCCGCCGTCTCAAGCGTGAGGTGATCATGGTTGATGACTTCGATATGACGATGCGCCAACACGATGAGCAGATGCTGACGCGCGTTATTTTCTGATTATTCTTGTCTAGGGGCTGTATTTAGCCCGATAAAACCCCGGGTGTCGCAAGCGGACATCCGGGGTTTTTCATGGCTAAAAAATTACAGGCCGCCTGCGATCAGGTCTTCGCGGGTTAGCAGGAAGACAAAGCCGTCGCCACCGCTGGTTTCCAGCCACACAAATGGCAGCTGCGGATAGGCCGCTTCCAGGACATCGCGGTTGTGGCCGATTTCCACCAGCAGCACACCCTTTGGGTTGAGCAGGGCACTGGCGTCGCTGAGAATCACGCGGGTGGCATCCAGCCCATCCGGTCCCGAGCCCAGCGCCAGTTCGGGCTCATGCAGATATTCTTCCGGCAGTTCTTCTACCGATTCGGCATCGACATAAGGCGGGTTGGAGATGATCAGATCGTAAGTCTCTTCCAGGCCTTCGGTCATATCGGTGTGGATCAGCTTGATGCGATCGTCCAGACCGTAGGTTTCCACATTGATGGCGGCAACCTCCAGTGCGTCCAGCGAGATATCGACCGCATCGACTTCGGCCGCCGGATAGTGGAGGGCCAACTGGATGGCGAGGCAGCCGGAGCCGGTGCACAGATCCAGTGCCCTGTGAACCAGCTCGGGGTGTTCTATCCATGGCGCCAGCGGCTCGCCCAGCAGCTCGTAAATAAAGGAGCGTGGCACCAGTACGCGCTCGTCGACATAAAAATTGAATTCGCCCTGCCAGGCTTCATGCGTCAGGTAAGCCGCCGGTACGCGCTCGATGGCACGGCGCGCGATGACGTCCACCACCGCCTGCACTTCGCTGGGCAAGAGCCGCGCATCGAGGTAAGGGTCCAGCGTGTCGATAGGCAGCTTGAGGGTGGAGAGAATCAGATAGGCCGCTTCATCGTGGGCATTGCTGCTGCCGTGTCCATAAGTCAGTTCGGCTTCATTGAAGCGGGAAACGGCAAAGCGCAACAGGTCGCGGGTGGTCAGTAGTGTGCTGGCAGCTTGTGTATACATATGAGTGTTCCGGGTAACGCAATAGGGAAGGGCGTGCTCGCGCACGCCCTGTCATTAAAGCGGGTAAAAATCAGAATGGCAGCTCGGCATCGGTTACCGCTTGCAAGGTGCGGCGGAAGTCGGCCTTGATGCGCTCCAGTGCTTCTAGTGTGTCCGCTTCAAAGCGCAGCACGATCACCGGTGTCGTGTTGGAAGCACGGGCGAGGCCAAAACCGTCGGTGTACTCGACGCGCAGCCCGTCGATGGTGATGATCTCTTCGGCCCCTTCAAAACGGGCAGTTTCCTGCAGCTTGGCAATCAGTACGTGGTTTTCACCTTCGTGCGCCAGCTTGATATTCAGCTCGGGCGTAGAGACGGCATTGGGTAGTGCATTCAGCAGCTCGCTGGCATTCTCTACCCGTGACAGAATTTCCAGCAGGCGGGCACCGGCATACAAGCCGTCATCGAAACCATACCAGCGCTCCTTGAAGAAGACATGGCCGCTCATCTCGCCTGCCATCAGCGCGCCGGTTTCCTTGATCTTGGCTTTGATAAAGCTGTGGCCGGTACGCGCCATCACCGGAATGCCGCCATGGTCGCGTATCCACGGAGCGAGCAAGCGGGTGGACTTGACGTCGTAAATGACTTTGGCGCCGGGGTTGCGCGCCAGTACATCGGCCGCAAACAGCATCAGCTGGCGATCCGGCCAGATGATGGTTCCATCCTTGGTAACGACGCCCAGACGGTCACCGTCGCCATCGAAGGCGAGACCGATTTCGGCATCGGTTTTTTCCAGTGCCGTGACGACATCGGCGAGGTTTTCCGGTTTGGCCGGGTCCGGGTGATGGTTGGGGAAGGTGCCGTCTACTTCGCAGAACAGTTCGCGCACTTTGCAACCCAGACGACGGTACAGCGTAGGCGCGAAGGCACCGGCGACGCCGTTGCCGCAATCGATCACGATATTCATCGCGCGCTCAAGCTTGATGTCGCCGGTGATGCGTTCAAGATAAGCGGCGACGATGTCGTGCTCGCGATAACTGCCTTCACCGCTCGCAAGGTCTTTGGCTACGATGCGCTGATACAGGGCCTGAATGGCGTCGCCGGACAGAGTGTCGCCGGCCATCATCATTTTGAAACCGTTGTACTCGGGCGGATTATGGCTGCCGGTCACCATGACGCCGGACAAGGTGCCAAGCTCGTAAGCCGCGAAGTAAAGCATGGGGGTAGCCACCATGCCGATATCGATCACATCCACACCGGCAGCACGGATGCCCGAGGCTATAGCCCCCGCCAGATCCGGGCCGGACAGGCGCCCATCACGGCCAATGACCATGGCCTTGACATTGTGCTCGCGTGCGAGCGAGCCCAGTGCCTGACCGATCAGTTGCGCCGTCTCTTGGGTGAGGGTTTTACCTACTACACCGCGAATATCGTAGGCTTTGAAAATATCCTTGGAAAGCTTGCTCATGCCGGGCTCTTTCAGGCAAGGATGCCGCTTTTGGCGGCAATCCGGAGGTTAGTTGGCTAATTTTGTGCTCAATTGTACCAGTTCGTTCAATTTCTCTCGCGCCTTGCCACTATCTATCGCCGCTTGCGCCGAGGCGATGCCTTCGGCTAGCGATCCGGCAATGCCCGCACAGTAAATGGCTGCACCGGCATTCAGCAGCACAATATTGCGCGCAGGCCCGGCTTGGCCATCAAGCACCGCCAGCAAGCACATTCTGGATTGCTGGGCTGTCTCGGCGCGTATGCTGGCCGGATCGATCAAATCAAAGCCGTAATCGCGCGGGTCGATTTCGTATTCTTCGATATGGCCATTTTTCAATTCGGCGACCCGGGTCGTGTCCGTCAGGGTGATTTCATCGAGTCCGTCACGGCCATGCACCACCATCACATGGCGGCTGCCCAATTGCTGTAGTACCCGTGCCTGAATGCCGACCAGATCGGGGTGGAATACGCCCATCAGCTGATTATCGGCACCGGCTGGATTGGTCAGCGGCCCCAGAATATTGAAAATAGTGCGTACGCCCAGTTCTTTACGGATCGGGGCGACATGGCGCATGGCAGCGTGGTGGTTGGGGGCAAACATAAAGCCCAGACCGATTTCGTCTATGCACTGCGCAACGGCCGCAGCATCCAGTTGCAGGCTGACCCCCAGTGCTTCCAGTACATCGGCGCTACCCGAACTGGAGCTCACCGAGCGCCCGCCATGCTTGGCTACGCGTGCGCCGGCCGCGGCGGCGACAAAAGCCGCCGTAGTGGAAATATTGAACGTATGCGACTTGTCGCCGCCGGTGCCGCAGGTGTCCACCAGAAATTGCCGCTTCTGTACCGGCACCTGCGTCGCAAATTCACGCATCACCGTGGCGGCGGCCGCGATTTCCGATACGTTCTCGACCTTGACCCTGAGTCCGATCAGGATGGCGGCCGTCAGAGCCGGCGATATTTCACCGCGCATGATCTGGCGCATCAGATCCAGCATTTCGTCGTAGAACAATTCGTTCTGGTCTATCAGGCGGTTAAGTGCAGCTTGCGCGGTAATCATGACGGTTACTCCTTATTATTATGCTGTTGCGCGCGCGGATGTGGGCCTGCTGCGCTTAAGCGAATTCCTTGAGGAAGTTGTCCAGCATCCGGTGGCCGTGCTGGGTCAGAATGGCCTCGGGGTGAAATTGCACACCTTCTATCGCTAAGGTCTTGTGGCGCACGCCCATGATTTCACCGTCGGCCGTCCATGCCGTTACCTCCAGACAATCGGGCAGCGATTCACGCTCGATCACTAGTGAATGGTAACGGGTGCAGACCACCGGGTCAGGCAGGCCGCGGAACATGCCGGTATCGTTGTGGTATACATCCGACACTTTGCCGTGCATCAGTGCTTTGGCGTGCACAATACGCCCGCCAAAAGCCTGGCCTATGCTCTGGTGGCCCAGGCAGACACCCATAATCGGCAACTTCCCGGCAAAGTGATGGATGGCCTCGACCGAAATGCCCGCCTCGTTGGGGGAACAAGGGCCGGGGGAAATCACCAGAAACTGCGGATTTAGTGCTTCTATCTGTGGCAGCGTGATTTCGTCATTGCGAAAGATCTTTACCTCCTGCCCCAGTTCGCCAAAATATTGCACCAGGTTGTAGGTAAAAGAGTCGTAGTTGTCGATCATTAAAATCATGTAATACCTTTAAGCCTTGCTGCAGGTGACGGCATGCCTGCATGAGGGCAAGCCCTGTCTTGATATGTCGATAAATAGTAGCGTTACTATACCCTGTCAGTATTCTGATGTCCTTCGGGGCGTGGGGCTGGCTTTTCATTTTTATGCTTTTAAAAATCAGCGCTGCGCGGTGTCTTACTGTCTTTGCCCACGAAAAACCCCGCCTCATGGGCGGGGTGATGTTTCTTTGATGACGGGCATCGTTCTTGGCTGGCATCCCGTCACTTGACGATGTCAGCAGTCCTTCGCTTCGACGGTACGCCCGGGCAGCAGCACATTCAGGCTGAGCGCGATCAGGGCGCTTACGGTAATGCCGGAGCCGAAAATTTCGCGCACATAGGCGGGGAGCTTGCCCAGTACCTCAGGCCGTACGGTCACCGCCATGCCGCAGCCTATCGCAACCGCGATAATCACGCCGTTGCGACGGCTGGATTCAACCTGGCCCAGCATCTGTACGCCAGCCACGATAATCATCGCAAACATCATCAGACCCGCGCCACCGAGTACGGGGAGCGGAATGGTCACAATCAGGGCACCAAATACCGGGAATAGCCCGGCCAGCATCAGCAAGAGGCCGGCCAATGCCACGACATAGCGGCTGGCTACGCCGGTGAGCGATACGACGCCGATGTTCTGGGCAAACGAGGAAAACGGGGTCGTCGACATCATGGCGGCAACCGCCGAGCCCATGCCGTCACACAAAATCCCTGCCGACATCTGCTTGCCGCTGACTTTGGTTTGTGTGGCCTGACCTAGCGCGAGGAAGTTGCCGGTAGACTCGACGATGGTCACCAGATAGGCAATAGACATGCCGATAATCCCCGAAATAGGGAAGCTCATGCCGAAATGCAGGGGTTGGGGGATGGCAAAAACGCTGGCCTGTGCCACCGGTGCAAAGTCGATACGGCCGAGTGCCAGACACAGCAGATAGCCCACGCCCATGCCGATCACAATGGCGGCAGCCGAGATAATGCCGCGCCCGAACTGAACCAGTACGATGACCAGTACCAAAACAAACAGGGCAATGCCCAGATGCTCGGGATTGGCGTAGTCCGGCGCGCCGGGTTGGCCACCGGCAAACCAGTCAACAGCAACCGGAATCAGCGATAAACCGATCATGGACACGACGGTGCCTGTCACGACGGGGGGGAATAGCTTGCGTATCTGCGGCATGAAATAGCTGCCGATGATCATGACCAGCGACGCCACCAGTGATGAACCCATAATGCCGGCGACGCCATGCTCAAAACCGATGGCAATCGCTGCCGCGACAAAGGTAAAACTTGTGCCCATGACGCAGGGCAGGCGGATGCCGATGGGGCCAACGCCACGGCATTGGATCATGGTGACCGCGCCGGATACCAAAAGCGCGGCATTAACCAATGCCACCATGTCTTGAGGGGGGAGTTGCAGAACACCGCCAACAACCAGCGGAACGGCAATAATTCCCCCTAGCGCCGCAAGCAGGTGCTGCATGGCCAACAGCAATGAAGTGGCCAGTGGCGGCCTGTCTTCTACCTGATATAACAACTTTTCCATGCTTGATATCCTTGCGACGATGGGTGGCTTAACCGGTAGCGGTTACGCGCTAAAGTCGCGCATGATTATCAAATTACATAACCATGTCAATGCTGATTTGTCGTTTATGGTCCTTGCCCATGGCAAGGCGATGCTGATGCGCCTGAAACCGGAGGCTGACTTGAGGGGGGGCGGGCGCAAATAGATGTGGTTACTGTTTTCGGTCGGATGTCCGCGCAAGGCACGCGGTTGTTATTATTTATCGCTGTATTTTTGATGCGCCCGCGGATGTGCCTTGTCGTATACCTCTGCCAGATGCTGAAAATCCAGCGTGGTATAAATCTGCGTACTGGACAGATTGGCATGCCCCAGCATTTCCTGTACCGCGCGCAAGTCGCCTGACGACTGCAATACATGGCTGGCAAACGAATGACGCAGCATGTGCGGGTGCACCCGTCTGTCCATGCCCGCCTGTACCGCCCACGCGGCAAGGCGGTTTTGCACCTGGCGCGCGCCCAGACGCCGGCCGTTCAGGCCAACAAACAGGGCTGTTGCCATCGTCAGGCCCGCGCGCAGATCCAGCCAGATACGCAGGGCGCTGGCTGCCTGCGTACCCACTTGGCACAATCTGCTTTTACTGCCTTTGCCCAATACCCGGACCTGCGCTTCGCTCAGGTTTAAATCGTTGATGTCCAGTGCGCACAATTCGGCCAGCCGCAGTCCACCCGAGTAAAGCAGTTCGAACATGGCGTGGTCACGGGCAATCAGGCGCTCGTCACCTGTAGACGGCTGCTGCTCCATGAGCCGCATGGTCTTGTCGACCGGTAAAGCCTTGGGCAGGCGTTTGGATGACTTGGGCGCTTTCAGTCCCAGACAGATGCTGTCGCTGATGGCTTCAGTTTGACTTAATAGTCCGAAAAATCGCCGCCAGGCCGACAAGGTGCGGGCGAGTGATTTGCCATTCAAACCGCGTGCGGCGAGGCGTGAAAGTTCACGCGACAGTTGTTCGCGCGTCAAGCCGGCCGGGTGCAAATCCGGGTAGGCCTGCCGCAGAATGGCGAGGTCACGCTGGTAGGCGACCCGCGTGTGCGGGCTTAGGCCTTCCAGCTGCAATTGCGCGATAAAGGCCTCTTCTGCGGCTGGCCAGTCCATCTCAGGCACCACGTCGCAGACGCGCCATCTGCATCAAACGCTCAAACAATTGCATATCCTGCTCGCTCTTGAGCAGGGCGCCTGCCATTGGCGGCAGTGCTTGTGCGGCATGCTGGGCATGCAAAGTCGCGGCAGAGACCGATTCGGCGGCCAGTAGACGGATCCAGTCTAGCAGTTCGGAAGTCGACGGTTTTTTCTTGAGCCCGGGCAATTCGCGTACCGAGAAAAATACGGCCATGGCTTCCTGCACCAGTTGCTGCTGTAGATGCGGGTAGTGCACATCGATGATGGCCTGCATCGTGTCGCGCTCGGGAAAACGGATGTAGTGGAAGAAGCAGCGGCGTAAAAATGCATCCGGCAGCTCTTTCTCGTTGTTGGAGGTAATCAGGATGATGGGACGGTGGCGTGCACGAACGAATTCTTGCGTCTCGTGGACAAAAAACTCCATCTGGTCGAGTTCGCGCAATAGGTCATTGGGGAATTCGATATCCGCCTTGTCGATTTCATCGATCAGCAAGACCGGCGCCACATCGGCATCAAATGCCTGCCACAGTTTGCCCTTGATAATGTAGTTGCGGATGTCGCTGACCCGGGCATCGCCCAGCTGCGAGTCGCGCAGTCGCGAAACGGCATCATATTCATACAGGCCATGCTGTGCCTTGGTCGTCGACTTGATGGGCCAGACTATAAGCTCCCGCCCCAGACTTTTGGCGACCTGTTCGGCCAGCATGGTTTTACCGGTGCCGGGCTCGCCCTTGATCAGCAGGGGGCGCTCCAGTGTAATGGCGGCATTGACCGCCATCATCAGGTCGTCGGTGGCAATGTAATCGCTGGTGCCTGCAAAGCGTGGTTTCATCCCGTGGTTTCCTTTTGTTGTTTTAATAATGGAAGAGCCGCCCTGAGGCGGCTCTAAGGCTGGGCGCGGCTTGAGTCTAGCGGCGTACCAGTTCGGCCTCGACATCGTCTAGCGAAATGCGCCAGGCGCCCATCATGTAGCGCAAGAGCGCCATCTCGGCATCATTGATGATGCCGTCAGACTTGCATACGTCGATAGCCAGAGTGGTGGTCAGCAGCCGTTTTTGCCGGTCGGTGACGGTGGAAAAATAATCGTCCAGCCTGTCCTTGTCGAACATGCTGATCAAGCCATCATCACAGGCTTCATCCGAGATCTCGTCGCACAACTGGCTCAGGGTCGCCACAAAGCGTTTGCGCGAAAGCCCTAGCAGGGAATAGACGTGCAGGTTTTCCAGCGCATCAAGTTCCCTTTCATCCATATTGCCATCGGTAATCATGAACATGGCGAG
>NZ_JBOFOO010000297.1:0-13568 GCF_051659485.1 Craterilacuibacter sp.
TTGGACTCCTCCACCGACTGCACGATATGCGCAATATGGCACATGCCGGCGCAGTCTTGGGGCGAGAGTTTGTGCTCGGCGCGAAAAGCCAGAAACAGATCGGTCACATCCCGCGCCATCGGGCTATTGAGATAGATGGGCACCATCGGAATGCGGCCGGCCTGACGCAGGCGATAGAGGTGATACAGCAAAATTTGCGCCCGCTCGACGGCAAAGGACGGAATCACGATGATTCCACCGCGCGCGACGGTACGCTGGATGATATCGGCCAGCAGGGTTTCAGTGTCCTCCTGCGGATGGCGACGGTTGCCATAGGTAGACTCGACCAATAAATAATCGCACTGCTTTACGGTTGCAGGGGCGCACATCACCGGGTCGTGCGGGCGGCCAAGATCACCGCTAAACACGATCACCTTGCCCGCCACAGTCAGCTCGACCATGGCCGCACCCAGAATATGGCCGGCCTGGCGCAAGCTGAAAGTCATGCCGCCCGCAATGGCCTGCACCTGACCTAGCTCTGCCGCGCGAAAATGCGCCAGCGCACGCAGCGCATCTTCTTCGGTATACAAGGGCAAGGCCGGGTGGTGCTTGGACGAGCCGCGACGGTTGGCGTATTCGGCCTCCTCTTCTTGCAGGCGGCCGCTGTCCGGCAACAGGATGGCCGCCAATGCCGCCGTGGCGGCCGTGGCATAGACCGGCCCGCGAAAGCCATCACGCACCAGTGCCGGCAGATAACCGCTGTGATCCAGATGTGCATGCGTCAGTATCACTGCATCAAGACTCGCCGGATCAACGGCAAAAGCTTCGCGATTGCGCAAGCGAAGTTGCTTGTAGCCCTGAAACAGCCCGCAATCGATTAATACCCGCGCCTCTTGGTATTCGACCAGATATTTGCTGCCGGTCACTGTGCCGGCACCGCCCAGAAAGGTGATACGCATTCGATTCTCCCGCTGCCCTATGGCCCGCTGCCACGCTTCCTACTCTAGTTGAAGATGGCACCGCTCAAAGCAAATCGGCCCGGCTTTCTATATGCAGGGAACCTAAGCCGTAAAAATTTGCCAGTCAGATAGACTTGATTACACACAGGACCGCATATGAACCCCGAACAGCAACAAAGCATACTGACTATTGCATTGATGGCGGCCTTTGCCGATGGCAATAACGACGAGCGCGAGCGCGAACATATACGGGCGCTGGCCGATTCGCTGGGACAGGGTTCGGGACTGGATCTCACCCGCCTATATCAGGATGTATTACTCAAGCGGGTGACACTGGCAAACGCCTGCGCACAATTAAACGATCAGGGCACGCGCCAGTTTGCCTATGAAATGGCGGTCTGCGTATGCGATGCAGACGGTCGCACCAGCGAAGCCGAGCGCGCCTTTTTGTCGGCACTGAAGAGTCAGTTACAGCTAAACCCGGGTGAAACCGATGCTTTTGAGCATGAGGCCGACGCCATTGCCCGGGCTGGTGAATTTTCCGCCCCGGTCTCGGTTGCGCCTCCCGTCCATGCCGGAAAACCCGCAGCACCCGCCCACAGCGTTGACGAAGCCGAGCTGGATCGCTCCATCCTCAACTACGCCATTCTCAATGGCGCACTGGAACTGCTGCCGCAATCATGGGCATCAGTGGCCATCATCCCCCTGCAGATCAAGATGGTGTACGCCATTGGCAAACGCTACGGCCACGAACTGGATCAGGGCCATATCCGTGAATTTCTGTCCACGGTAGGCGTCGGGCTGACTTCGCAGTATCTGGAACAATTCGGGCGCAAACTGATAGGCGGCCTGTTCGGCAAGGTCGCAGGGAAATGGGGCAAAACACTGGGAGGTGCCGGCACCGGCATGGCATTTTCCTTTGCCAGCACCTATGCACTGGGACAAATAGCCAAACGTTATTACGCCGGTGGCCGCCAGATGAGTACGGCACTCTTGCAACAGAGTTTTCAAGGCCTGCTGGGGCCGGCCAAAGAGATGCAAGGCCAGTATCTGCCGCAAATCCAGCAGCGTGCCAGCACGCTGAATGCGGCCGAAATCATGGCCATGATGAAAGGACGTTGAACTTAGGCCGCTTAGGGTGCGGCCAGTACCCGCTCGACTTCGCCGTCGTCAACTTGGGTAAAGTCGCGGTAAAACTGGCCGACCGATGAAAATTCGCCAGGCACAGACAGGCAGACCAGTTCATCGCAGTGGCTGCGCACCCGTGCGCACGCATCGCTAGCGGCTACCGGTACGGCACACACTAGCCGTGCCGGCTTTTGCCGGCGTACCGCATCCAGCGCCGCAAGCATGGTGGCACCGGTAGCCAGCCCGTCATCCACCACGATCACCACCCGCCCTGCCGGGCTCATGGATGGGCGCAAAGGCGTATAACGCGCGCGCCTTGCCCGGATTTTTGCCAGCTCCTGCTCGCGCTGGCACTCAACCCAGTCCGCGTCGGCACCGGACCGCTCGGCCCACGGCATCAGCGCCACCTCTCCGGCCTCGTTAACGGCGCCAATGGCAAACTCGGGATGACCCGGTGCATGCAGCTTGCGCACCAGCACCACATCCAGTTCTCCCTGCAGCAAAGCGGCCAGCTCGCGTGCCATAGGCACCGCGCCGCGCGGAATGGCCAATACCAGCGGATGCTGGCCCCGATAGCCCAGCAAGGCCTGCGCCAGTTGCTGCGCGGCATCAATTCGATCATCAAAGCGCATGACTCACCTCTTGGTGTTCACCCTCGCTTTAAAATAGCCCTTACGCAAAGGTAAGCGCAGGCCAAACTGGCGAATGGCAATATGCAAGCCGGTCAAACCCACCGCCAGCCAGATCGGGCCATAAGTCAGCAGCCGGTTTGCCATCAAGGGCTCACCCAGCAAAGTAATGGCCAGCAAGAATAGCAATACCGGCTCCACATAACCCAGAATGCCCAGCAAACCCAAAGGCAGCAGGCGACTGGCGCCCAGATAACACAATAAGGCTACGGTACTGATCAGCCCCAGACCGGGCAGCAACAGCCAGAAACGTGCCTCGGCCATGACGCCGTAACTGTCCGGCCCCAGCCACCACAACATCACGAGCGCAAACGGAAATAAAAGCAGCACCTCTAAAGCAAAACCGGTCAAGGCTTCCAGTCGTGCCCAGCGCCGCAAGACAAAATAAGGCGGATAGCCCAGCGCAACCAGCAAGGTTGGCCACGCGATAGCCTGCGTCAGCCATAGCTCATGTACCACACCGGCCAGCGCACACGCCACCGCCAGCCACTGCATGCGATACAGATGCTCGCCATACAGTACGCGTCCGAACAGCACCATGGTCAGCGGCAGCAGGAAATAGCCCATGGCAACCGCCATGCCTTCGCCATTAAGCGGCGCCCACATAAACAGCCACTGCTGCACGCCGAACAAGGCGGCCAATAGCGGCATGGCCAGCACCAGCTTAGGCTCGGTACGCAAGCGCCCCAGCAGCAAGCAAAATGCCGGCCATTGCTTGCGCAACACCAGCAGCAAAGCCACACCGGGTAAGGTCCATACAATACGCCAGGCAAAAACGGCGAGGCCGGACAAGGGCGCCAGCAAGGTGGTATAGCCGGACAATACGGCAAACAGCACCGAGGCCAGCACGGACAGCGCCACACCGGCGCCGGAGAAACGGGAAACAGGCATCATGGGGTCAAACTGGAAAGAGAAAAAAGACGGCAGGGAAATTTTTCACACAAACGCCTATCAAGTGTCGCCAACCCGGCCA
This sequence comes from Craterilacuibacter sp., assembly GCF_051659485.1. NCBI lineage: Bacteria > Pseudomonadati > Pseudomonadota > Betaproteobacteria > Neisseriales > Neisseriaceae > Craterilacuibacter > Craterilacuibacter sp. The sequence continues at coordinate 3,729 of NZ_JBOFOO010000297.1, forward strand.
CGCAAGGCCTTGATATTGCCGCGTTTGGCCTTGCCTTCCAGCCGACGCTTGCGCGAACCTAAAGTGGGACGCGTCGCGTGGCGAACCTTGGCCACATGGCAAGCTTCGTCGACCAGTTGCTGCAAACGCAGCAATGCGTCGGCACGATTCAGAATCTGGCTGCGGTACTGTTGCGCCTTGATCACCAATACGCCGGCACTATTGAGCCGGGTATCGGCGCGCGCCAACAGCCGCAGCTTAAGCGCTTCGGGCAGGCTGGAGGCCATCACATCGAAGCGCAGCTGCACCGCACTGGAAACCTTATTGACATTCTGGCCTCCCGCGCCTTGCGCACGGATGGCCGAAAACTCGACCTCGGCCTCCTTGAGCGGATAGCGTGACATCACGCCGGCACGACACAAAGATCGCGCGCGCCATCCGGCAGCATCAGGTCCTGGTAAGCCAACAGCCCGGGCAAGTCTGCCGGCAAGGCCCCGGCTAGCGCCTTGCCTTGCAACAGGGCAATGGCCGGCGCGACCACACACTGCTGCAACAGCGCCTCGGTATTCACGACATCCAGATTCAGCGTAAACAGCCATTCATCGCCAAAAGGCGATTCTGACTCATCCCAGAGCAACAAGCGCCCTTCGCGGTTTTGCCACGGCTGCCAGCCTGCGGCCGGGAAGCCGATATAGGCGTCGTATTCGAAACTGAACTCGCATGCCCAGTGCGCCACATGCAGCACCGCGCCTTGCGGCTCGCCACCGGCAAGGCACGGCACGCCGTTACCGGACAGGCTGATCTGCACATTGATCCACGCGACCTCGACATCCTTGCGGTTTTCACGCTGCAGGATGGGGAAACTCAAGGCCAGCGCACTGCGCTCACCTGCTGTCTTCTGCACTTCGGACAAGACCTTGCCCGGCTTGCCCAATTTGCTGGCGGCAATGGCCTCCGGCAGCATGCCGTTCAACGCATGTTCCAGCGCCTTGATCTTGCGCCACACTTCGTTAGCGTTGCTTTGTTCCTGACTCATACCGCCCTTCCCTCAAGCCTGCCCCGCCATATAACGGCGAAAGCAGACATGATACCGGCAAACAGCAGGGGCGGCGACCTTACGCACCGCCTCAATGTACGCCTGTTGACTACACTGCGAGTGTTCTGCCGCCAGCGGAACAACTACGCGTCGTTATAACCGCGAGTAATCCGGATTTGGTAAATAAAAAACCAAAGGATATAATGGCCCATCAAAAACCGGCATGACCCAAGGACACAACACCATGGATGTAAGAGATAGCAACGGCACCTTGCTTGCCAGCGGCGACACCGTCTCCGTTATCAAAGACCTGAAAGTAAAAGGCTCATCGACCGTCATCAAGCGCGGCACCGTATTCAAGAACATCCGCGTAGATGAAGACGACGATGAGCATGTCGAATGCCGTAACGACAAAATCAAGGGACTGATGCTCAAGACCTGCTTCCTGAAAAAAGCCTGATTCGACGCGTCAAACCCAGCGTAAAGGCGTGCCGCGTGGCGCGCCTTTTGTGTTTACCCACAAAATGGGCAAGATTTGCAACGATCAAGTATTGAGATCGGCGCAAACAACCCCATTATCGAAAACAGACTGCTGCAGCAGCATGCTGCACCCACCCTCAAGACCAGAACAGGAGCCTCTGATGGCCATCACCGTAAACGGCGTTGAAATTACCGAATCCATGATTGCAGCCGAGCTGGAAAACCACGCCGAGACGCCTAGCCCGCGCGAAGCCGCTGTCCAGCAACTGATCCTGCATGCCTTGCTGGTGCAAGAAGCCCGCGAACACGGCATCGACAATGCCAACGAAGGCGAAGCCATTGGCGCACTGCTGGACAAGACCCTGCAGTTCACGCCGGTAGATGAAGCGGCCTGCCTCGAGTTCTACACCAGCTACCCAGAGCGTTTCCAGCAAGGCGAAAATGCCGTTGCCAGCCACATTCTGTTCCCGCTGGCCGGCGATGAGCTGGCCAACAGCCTGACCCGCGCCAAGGCCGAAGGGGTACTGGCCGACGTCACCGCCCATCCGGAACGCTTTGCCGATCTGGCACGCGAGCACTCCAGCTGCCCGTCCGGCCAGCAAGGCGGTAGTCTCGGCCAGTTCAGCCGCGGCCAGATGGTTCCCGAATTCGAACAGGTCGTTTTCAGCACGGAAGCCGGCGAGATCGCACCGGAACTGGTCGCCACCCAGTTCGGCCACCACATCATTCAGGTCAACGAGCGCCAAAGCGGCGGCCAAGTCAGCTTTGACGAAGTCAAAGGCCAATTGCAGCAATATCTGAACGAGATGGCTGGCCGCAAGGTCATGCACGAATATCTGGCCAAGCTGGTCGGTAACGCCAAGATCGAAGGCTTCGCCATGCCGAGCCTGTAAGGCAACAAGTAAACGACAGCTTAAGACCGGGCCGCGCGCCCGGTCTTTTATTGTGAACACGGCTTTTGCCACGGGCCGGCATGCATAGCTAGCGCCCGCACACATCAGGCAAGACACGCATGGACAGACTCGAGCTTAAAATTCCGCCCCCCTTGCTATGCCTGCTACTGGCGGGCCTGATGTATGGACTGGCGGCGAGCGGCATCGATTTGCGCCTGCCCGGTGCCTCCGTACTGACGGCACTGCTCGCGCTATCGGGCTGTGCGCTACTCTTGTCCGGGGTAGCGGAATTTATCCGCGCACGCACCAGCGTCAATCCGCTACGCCCCGAAAGCGCATCGACCCTGGTCACTGGCGGCCTGTACCGCTTCAGCCGCAATCCGATGTATCTGGGTGACTTGCTGCTACTGGGCGCATGGGCACTCTACCTTGGCAAACTGCTACCCTTGCTGGCGCTACCGCTGTTTGTGCTGTATATGAACCGCTTTCAGATCCGGCCGGAAGAACGCGCACTCGGCAAGCACTTCGGCATGGCTTATCAGGACTATTGCCAGCGTGTACGCCGCTGGATCTGAGGCTGGCGCTTGATTACAGCACCCGCTGCGCGCAAAATGCCCCCCTTTTTGGAGACTTGCCCTTGCTGACCCTGCTCGCCTGCCGCGTCGACCGCAGCCAAATGCTGCTGGTCAATAGCCGCCTTGACGGCTACCCCGCCTATTTCCATATCGAGCCTGCGGCACTGGCCGATTTCCTGCGAGTAGACAGTATCCCGGATCTACCCGCCTGCCTGACAGAAAACTGGCCGGCGCTGGCGCCTACGCTAACCCGGCTGGTGCGCCGCTTCGGCAACGATTTTACCGTCACCTCCGCACTCCTTGGCTGCTGACGCTTAGCGCACCACGACGCGACTGAAGTCTTGCCGCCCGAATGGGCTGACAGTGTAACCACTGACATTGCGGCTGGTTAATGCCTGCGCAACCGGATGCACCAGCGGCAGCCATAAAGCCTGTTCCTTGATGATCTGCTGTGCCTTGCCATAGCGCAAGGCGCGTGATTTTGGATCGGACAACAGGCGCGCATCCGTAATCAGGCTGTCCAGTTTCGGATGGCAGTAGCGGGCGAAATTGGTACCGGACTGCACCGCAGCACAGGAAAATTGCGGCGTCAGGAAGTTATCCGCATCGCCATTATCACCGGCCCAGCCCATAAACAGCATCTCATGCTCACCCGCCTTGCCGCGCTTGACCAGCTCACCCCATTCCAGCACCCGAATCTCGGCGCGAATACCCAGCTTGGCGAGATCCGACTGCAACAACTCGGCACCGGCCTTGGGATTGGGGTTGAGCACACTGCCACTCGGGCGCACCCAGATCGCGGTATCAAAACCCCGCTCCAGTCCGGCCTCTTTCATCAGGCTACGCGCCCGCTTCAGATCATGCGGGTAGTCGGCCAGTTGGCGATAACCCAAAGTTGAGGGTGGAAACGGCCCGACAGCCAGGGTAGCGGATGGACCGAATACGATTTGACGGTAGGCTGCCTTGTCAAACGCGAGATTAATGGCCTGACGCACCCGCACATCGTCAAACGGTTTTTTCTGACTGTTGAAGGCAACAAATGCCGTCATAAAGGCCGGCGTGGCGACCACCTTGACCGATTTGTCACCCAGCAGCGCCTGCACATCTTGTGGCTTCGGCCCGACCACGATCTGGCACTCGCCTGCCTTCAGCTTTTGCATGCGTACACTGCTATCCGGCGTAATGGCATACACCAGCCGTTCACTGGGGACTTTTCCGGCAAAATAATCGGGGTTGGCGCGGTAGCGCACATTGCTGTCTTTGGCGAAACTCTGGAAGACAAAGGGCCCGCTACCTACCGGCTGGGTATTGAGTAGCTCGGGGGTGCCGGCTTTTAGCAGTTGTGCCGCGTATTCGGCCGGATAAATAGAGGCAAAGCCCATGCTCAGCGTAGACAGCAAAGTGGCATCCGGCTTGCTCAGCTCGAACCTTACCGTATGCTCATCCACCTTGGTAACCGACTTGATCAGCTTGTCCAGCTGAAAGGATTTGGCATGCGGATAGCCCGACGGTGACGTTTTATACCAAGGGTGAGCCGGGGCCAGCATGCGCTGAAAGCTGAACACCACATCATCCGCATTCAGCTTGCGGCTAGGCTTGAACCAGGGCGTGGAATGAAAAGACACATCGGGACGCAGGGTAAATGTCAGCGACAAACCATCCGCGCCTGCACGCCAGCTCGCTGCCAATGAAGGTACGACCTTGCCCAGCGCCGTATCGTAATTGACCAGACGGTTCATCAACACGTCGGCACTGGCATTGGTCGTGGTTAGCGTGTTGTAGCGCACGACGTCGAAACCTTCCGGACTGGCATCGGTACACACCACCAGCGGCGCGGCAAAAGCCGCTACCGGAAACAGGGATGCCAGCGCACGCAAGGCGACCACGGCAGGACGGTTAACGGTCATGGCATTTACTTTCATCTAATTGTATTGAATTAGAGTATCGCAAACGCCATGCCAAGTTACCAGCTATCCGTCGAGGCCCGACTCAAACCAAGCGTGATTAAGCCCGCCATTCGGCCTTCGGCCACAAGGGAATGCCGCCGCGCGGGGTAAAGCGCCCTTCAACCACGATGTGGCGTGGTTGCAGCAGATTGACCAGATCATTGCAGATGCGGCAGATGCAGGACTCGTGAAACTCGCCGTGCATGCGGAATGACCCCAGATACAGCTTGAGCGACTTGGACTCCACGCACCACTCGCCCGGCACCATATCGATGACGATGGTGGCAAAATCAGGCTGGCCGGTGACAGGGCACAAACTGGTGAATTCCGGGCAGCTGATATTCAGGCTGCCGGTCACGCCATTGGGGTTGATCGCGCTTTGGGCATACGGATTGGGAAAGCGCTCCAGCAAGCTGGCATCCGGCTCATCGTAACGGTAATCGGTTTTCTTGTTGCCCAGCGATTGCAGATCGGTATGCAGGTCCATGCTATGACTCCGGATGTAAAAATTAGGGAATGGGGAATAATGGGCACGGGGGCAACTAGCGGATGCCGACCAGCTTGTGGCCTTGCAGCGATAAGCGCCAGTGCGGCGCACGCATGCAGTAGTCGATGGCGGCCGCGGTATTCGCCGCCCGCGCGGCATCGTCCATCGGTTGCAGCCAGGCATGGGCAAAGTTCGCACTATCGACATCCTCAGGCAGCAAGTCCGCCTGCGGATACACCAGCTTGATTTCATCACCGCTACGCTGCACCCAGTCGGCCCCCGCCTTGGGGCTGACGCACAGCCAGTCAATGCCATCTGGAGCCGGTAGCGTACCGTTGGTTTCCACCCCGACTTCAAAACCGCGCTCATGCAGCGCCGCTATCAGCGCCTCGTCCAGTTGCAATAGCGGCTCGCCACCGGTAAACACCACATAGGGGGTACCACCTTGCCCCTGCCATAGCCGGCAGATATGCCCGGCCAGCGCCGCCGGGCAAGCAAAACGCCCGCCATCAGGCCCGACACCGACAAAGTCGGTATCGCAGAAACGGCAAACGGCCTTGGCACGATCCACTTCACGCCCGCTCCACAGATTGCAACCGGTAAAGCGGCAGAACACCGCCGCACGCCCCGCGTGTACGCCCTCGCCTTGCAGCGTGTAAAACATCTCTTTTAGCGTGTACATGTACGGCTCCCGTCCAGCCACAGCAGCGCGCCATCGGTCTCGTTTTCCAGCAGATCAATGCGCACCAGCTCATCCGGCGCAAAACGGGCTGCCAGATAGCGCGCGATGCCGGCGCAGTCGGTCGCAGCAATACCCGGCAACTGATCCAGCGCATGGTGATCCAGCTGTGCATACAGGGGCTTGAACAAGGCTTTCACCTCGCCAAAGTCACGCACCCAGCCCTGCTCTGCATCCATTTCGCCGGCCAGATGCAGGCGCACCAGATAACTATGACCGGTGTAGCGACCATCATTATCAAAAGGCACTGCCGCTTCGAAGCGCTGCTCCTTCCAGATGCGCAGCCCCTGAGCGTCAAAGCGGCTACCTGCGGTCGCCGTCTCGAATACTTCCACCGCCGCCACCCCGTCCAGCACTTGGGCCAGCGCATCGAATAGCCAGATAGCCAGCACTTCACTGGTCGGGTTGGCAAGGCCGGCGATATGGTTAAGCGTCGAGTGCTGCAACATATTGCAAAGCGGCTGCCATGCGGCGAGCAAGGCGGCATGATCAATACGCGTTGCATCGGCCAGCAAGCGCACGCCAAAACCATGGCCATGCAAACGTCCGCATTGATGGCCATCAGGCACATGCGGCAGCCAGTGTGCGGCCTCGAAACCGGTTTTCAACCAGATGTGTGCCTTGCCGGCGGCATCCAGCTCTACTCCGCGATCGGGTGCCGAACGCAGGGACAAGGCCGCAGCCATGTCCAGCACGCCTGACAGGTGATGAATCAGGCTTATATCGTCCGGATGGGCGAATTGCGCGCTCAAATCCTGATAGTCCAGCCTGCCGCACACTGCCGCGAGGCGGTCACGCAAGGCAGGCAAAGGCCAATCCGCCTGTACCGCCAAGACAAAGCTGTGGCCGTGGTGCACGCCCGATAGCGTGCGTGCCGCTTCGAAGCCGGCACTCGCCGTATGAAGAGTCCGCATCTTAAAGCCCTGCCGTGCGCATGATTAATGGATCGGCACGCCCGGCTTCGGCAAATCCTCTGGCGCGCAGCAGGCAGGACGCACAAAGTCCGCATGGCGGCACTTCGCCCTGATAGCAGGTATGGCTGTATGCCAGCGCATCCAGCGCACCGAGTTCTTCGGCCAGATGCACGGTATCGGCCTTGCTCATGAACATCAACGGCGCATGCAGGCTGATACGGCTGTCCATGCCCAGATTAATGGCCAACTCCAGCGCCTTGAGCGTATTTTCGCGGCAATCGGGATAGCCCGAATAATCGGTCTGGGCCACGCCGGTGACAATATTGGCCATGCCGCGCTGCCAGGCATGGGCGGCGGCAAAAGTCAGGAAAATCAGATTGCGCCCGGGCACAAAGGTGTTGGGCAGGGCCGCATCACTACGCACGCCCTGCTCCGGCGCGATGGCTGCATCGGTCAGCGCATTGCCGCCCATGGCGGTAAAGGTATCGATGGGAAGGATGGTATGGCGAACGCCGGCGATGGCCGCGATGGTGCGTGCACAATCCAGCTCTACGCGGTGGCGTTGGCCGTAATCGAAAGTCACGGTTTCTACATGGCTAAAGCGGGACAGTGCCCAGTACAAACAGGTGGTCGAGTCTTGGCCTCCGGACAGCACAACAAGGGCGCGGTCGGGGTCCTGAGGGGTGATGCTCATATTGTCCTTCGAAAACAGTCGAAGTTAATCGGAACGCAAACCGCTCGGTCTCGCGGCGTGCGGGCGCATTCTAAACGCAAGCAAGGTCTGCGGCCAGCGCTAAAACCGAGGCAGCTGCCACGATCACCCTCCGCGACCCGCAGCAAAAATCGGAAAACAACGGACAAGACGCTGCAAAAAACCCAACGCTGTCTATAACAGAGATCAGCTGCCGCATTACCGATTAGTCATAGCCGTAACACCAACGGCCAATAAGGAGCCCAGCGCTTTCCCATGTCGACTCAATTCAAGCAAGGCACGGCCTTGGCCACCGCAACGCTGTTTTATTTCAACGAAGGCTCGTCTAGACACCGGCTTGCACCATCAGAATGCCAGATCAAGCCCACAAGCGAAGTACCCATTTTGATGCTCATACCCGGCAAAAAACCGGCCCCAGGCAATATCGTCAACACATCAGGAGGAAGTCATGTCTGACAACACCAACCCAAGCACTGACAACAGGCTGAAACTTGGCGCGCTCACCGCACTGGTGGTCGGCTCCATGATAGGCGGCGGCATTTTTTCGCTGCCACAAAATATGGCGTCCGGCGCCGGTGCCGGCGCCATCATCATAGGGTGGGCCATTACCTTTGTCGGCATGCTGGCGCTGGCTTTTGTATTCCAGCAACTGGCAACACGCAAACCCGAGGTCACCGGCGGTGTATACGGTTACGCACGCGCTGCGCTAGGCGACTATGTCGGCTTTAACTCGGCATGGGGTTACTGGATTTCGGCATGGATAGGCAACGTCGCCTATTTTGTCGTGATGTTTTCGGCACTTTCATTCTGGTTTCCGGTGTTTGGCGAAGGCAATACCGGCGCCGCCATCATCTGCGCCTCCATCCTGCTGTGGGCCTTGCACTTCCTGGTACTGCGCGGGGTGCAAGGTGCGGCCATGATCAACACCATCACCACCGTCGCCAAGCTGGTACCGCTGGCATTGTTTATCCTGCTGGTGCTGTTTGCCTTCAAGGTGGACACCTTCAATCTCGACTTCTGGGGCTCGACCAAGCTGGGCTCCATCGTCGATCAGGTCAAGAGCACCATGCTGGTGACGGTATGGGTGTTTATCGGCATTGAAGGTGCCTCGATGTTCTCCAGTCGTGCCAAGAGCATGGCAGATGTAGGCAAAGCCACCGTAATCGGCTTCTTGCTGACCATCGCGCTGCTGATTGCCGTATCGGTACTGTCGCTGGGCATCCTGACACAGGAACAACTGGCGGCACTGAAAAATCCGTCAACCGCCTATGTATTGGAGGCTGCCGTCGGATCGTGGGGAGCCAACCTGATGAATGCTGGGCTGGTGGTTTCGGTCGGTGGTGCGCTACTGGCGTGGACCTTGCTGTGTGGTGAAACACCCTATCTTGCCGCCAAGGACGGCATGATGCCCAAGGTGTTCAGCACCACCAATGCCAATGGTTCGCCTGCTGCCTCGCTGTGGCTGACCAACGGCATGATCCAGCTATTTCTGATCATCACCTACTTTAACGGCGCCGTGTATCTGAGCTTGGTCCTGCTAGCCACCTCGATGATCTTACTGCCCTATCTATTCTGTGCGCTTTATTCGCTAATGGTCGTACAGCGCGGCCAAGGCTACAAGGCGGGCGAGTCCACCGGCAAGGACATGCTGGTCGCCGTGATTGCCACCCTGTACGGCATCTGGCTCTTGTACGCTGCCGGCCTGCAATATCTGCTGCTGTCCATGGTGCTCTATGCACCTGGCCTGCTGTTCTATGTATGGGCACGCAAGGAACGCTCAGAAAAGCCATTTAACAGCGGCGAGGCCATTCTGGCCGTCGTGATTGTGGCCTTGGGCGTCTATGCCGCTTATGGCTTGTCGGTGGGAACATTGACACTGTAATTCACGCAGGCATAACAAGGCCCCGGTGCTAAATGGGTAGCACCGGGGCCTTTTGCTGCATCACCACCTGCTCCTGCATACGCAATCAAGCAAAGTCCCACCCGCAACGGCAATAGCAACTCAAGCCGCAAAAGTGTAGCTGCAGGCAAGGATACATGTCAGGGCTGGCGCTTGAGCAGGCCATACTGTTCGTTTTT
>NZ_JBOFOO010000298.1:0-15243 GCF_051659485.1 Craterilacuibacter sp.
TGTCCGTCTATGCATTCAAACTCGGCGATTGGCATCGCTATACCCCTGTGATTGCGTTACTCCAATTTAGGATTTTATTTTTTTGAATACAATTGCGCGATGTAAATTAGCAAAAACGCCACACCGTGACTGCAAGCAAATAACAAGCTAAACATAAGGTAATAACCAGCAAAATCAACAAAATAAGTGCATTTTGCAAAAAAACACGGTTGCATTGCAGCATTCGTACCAGCAGTTATCGGGTACGCATTGAATGCAAAATACATTGAATTTTGCATTCAAAAACACCTAGCATGAAGTGGACTGCAGCACAGTGACTGCACCCAACAGCAAGGAGCAAAACCATGGCACACCTCTGGACTGGCGTTTTCCCGGCCGTCACGACCAAATTCCACGCTGACGAATCGCTGGATTTAGCCGCCACGGCCAAGCATATCGAGTGGCAACTGGCGTGCGGAGCCGATGGCATCATTGTCTGCGGCTCGCTCGGGGAAGCATCCACCCTCGCCTCCGACGAGAAAATTGCCATCCTGAAAGCGGCAAAGGAAGTGGCCGGCAATAAGCCGGTCTTGTTGACCGTGGCCGAAGACAGTACCCGGGCCGCCTGCGCAATGGCGCAGGCGGCCTATGCCGCTGGCGCAGACGGCATCATGCTGCTGCCGGCCATGCGCTATGTGTCGGATGAGCGCGAGACGCTGAACCACTACCAGCGCGTCGCCGATGCCAGCCCGCTGCAGATCATGATTTACAATAATCCAGTTGCTTATGGCGTCAATATCACGACCGAGATGTATCAGATGATGGCGGCAGAAGCCAAGTTCGTTGCCATCAAGGAGTCCAGCGGTGATATCCGCACACTGACCAATGTGATCAATGCGGTAGGAAGCCGCTTTGCGATCTTTAGCGGCGTGGATGATCTGGCCCTGGAGAGCCTGATGATGGGTGCCGATGGCTGGGTAGCCGGTCTGGTTGTGGCTTTTCCGCAAGAAACGGTGGCCATATACCGGCTGGCCAAGGCGGGCCGCTGGGATGAAGCCCGCGCCCTGTATCGCTGGTTTGCCCCCTTGCTGCACCTGGATGTCTCGATGAAGCTGGTTCAAAACCTGAAATTGTGCGAAACCATGCTGGGCGTGGGGAGCGAGCATGTGCGTGCGCCTCGCCTGCCGCTATCAGGCAGTGAGCGCGAACGTGTGACGCACATCATCGAGGCCGGGCTTGCCCGCCGGCCGCAACTGCCTGAACTTTAAACACCCCTCTACACCCGTCACGCCCGCCGTGACGGGCCGCCTTTTTACTACTCTGCCGGATGCCCGCGCAGTTTGGCTGCCCAAACAATGCAAGCCGCTTATGGTATGGTGGTGCCGCTTTTTTGAGAGATCGCCATGCAGCCAGCCACCGAAACTCCGCCCAGCCTGACCGTTGTTGCCACCGAAGCCATCCGCCAGCGTATTCTGGCCGGGGAATGGGCCGATGGCCGCCAGCTGCGACAGGAAGCTTTGTCGCGCGAACTGGGCATGAGCCGGGTGCCGATTCGCGAAGCCTTGCGCCAGCTGGAAGCGGAGGGACTGGTCAATATCATTGAAAATAAGGGTGCCGTCGTCGCCCAACTATCGCTACCGGAAATCGTCGAACTGCTGCGGGTTCGCGTCCTTCTGGAATGCGATGTACTGCTGGAGGCCATCCCGCGCCAGACCAGCGCCGACATTATGGAAGCCGAGCGGCTGCTGGCCCGGTTCGAGCTGGCGCTGCGCGATAAGGACATCAGCACCTGGGGCATCCTTAACGCCCAGTTTCATCTGGCCCTGTATCGCGCTGCCAACCGTAGCCAGACGATGGCTATCATCGAGCAGCTACACAACCGCACCGACCGCTATACCCGCATGCAGATCCTGCTCACCGGTTTCAATGAGCGGGCGCACGATGAGCACACCCAATTGCTGGCGTATTGCCGGCAAAAGGATGCGATCAGTGCAGCCGCCTTTTTGCGCCAGCACATCCTCAATGCCGAAGAGGCGCTGGAGGCTTGGTATCGCACTCAGGCGCTGACACAACAGGGCAAGCAACGAAGCCGGAAAAAAGCAGACTAGCATCGCGATCCACGCCGGGCCCGGCGCGACAACTTTCCGTCAAACCAGCTCCAGCGCAATGGCAACCGCTTCGCCGCCACCGATGCACAAGCTGGCTACGCCACGCTTGCCGCCAGTCTGCTGCAGCGCCGATACCAGTGTCACCACGATACGGGCACCGGATGCGCCTATCGGATGCCCCAGCGCACAGGCGCCACCACGGATATTGACTTTGGCGTGATCCAGCGCCAGATCCTGCATCGCCGCCATGGTCACCACGGCAAAGGCTTCGTTGATTTCGAACAGGTCGACGTCATCCGTGCTCCAGCCTGTTTTGGTTAGCAGCTTCTGCATGGCGCTCACCGGTGCGGTGGTAAACCAGGCTGGTTCCTGTGCATGGCTTGCGTGCGCGACAATGCGCGCCAGAGGCTGCAGGCCGCGGGAGCGGGCGTCGCTTTCCCGCATCAACACCAGTGCGGCTGCACCATCTGAAATCGAGCTGGCATTGGCGGCCGTGACCGTGCCATCTTTTTTGAACGCAGGCTTCAGGCCGGCAATCTTGTCGGCACTGGCTTTTAAGGGCTGTTCGTCTACTGCTATCCGCTGCTCGCCCTGGCGGGTGTTGAGCGTTACTAGTGCGATTTCAGCGGCAAACACTCCGGCCTCAACAGCCGCCTGCGCGCGCATTAGCGAGGTAATTGCATACGCATCCTGCGCCGCACGGCCAAAGCCGTACTTTTCGGCGCACAGTTCGGCAAATACGCCCATCAGCGTTCCCTTGTCGTAGGCGTCCTCCAGGCCATCCAGAAACATATGATCCTTGATTTCACCATGCCCTAGCCGGAAGCCGGTGCGCGCCTTGGGCACCACATAGGGCGCATTGCTCATGCTCTCCATGCCGCCTGCGACCATCACGTCGGCCGAGCCTGCCTTGAGCATATCGTTTGCCAGCATCAAGGCCTTCATGCCCGAGCCGCACATTTTGTTCAGCGTGGTGCAGTTGACCGCATCGGGCAGCCCGGCGCCGCGCGACGCCTGGCGCGCAGGCGCCTGCCCCTGCCCGGCCCCCAGCACATTGCCCATCATGACTTCGTCCACTGCCTCGGGCGGCAGGCCCGAGCGTTCGACTGCCGCGCGGATAGCTACCGCACCCAGTTCGCTGGCACTCAGGCCGGCAAACATGCCCTGAAATCCACCCATGGCGGTACGCGCCATGCCGACAATTACGATGTACTCCTGTTGCATCTGCTTCTCCTGTGGTTTGCAGCGTCTGCCGCTGCAGGGGGGGGTAACCTGTCTGCAACGCAGTTGTACGGGAAATGCCGTTTTATGCATCCTCCGTTTGCGTCATGCATCTTTATTCTTAAGCCGGCACATCGCCGGTGCGTCGCGCCATGAAATATTCGCATTGCGCCTTGAGCTGGCCGACCTCGGTCAGTACCAGATGGAGGTCTTCCATCTGCGAGCGCAAGTGCTGCTCGCGCTTTTCAAGCTTCTTGACGAACTCCATCAGCTGCGGTTCGTCATCACTGGCTGCGTCATACAAGCTGAAAAGCTCGTGTATCTCCAGCAGGGACAAGCCGATGCGCTTGCCGCGCAGGGTCAGCAGCAGACGCACCCTGTCGCGCCGGCTATAGATACGCCGCTGCCCGTCTCGCTCGGGACTGAGCAAGCCCTGGTCTTCGTAAAAACGCAAGGCACGGGTGGTGATGTCGAACTCCTGCGCGAGTTCACTGATGGTAAAGGTGGTCTTGTGTGCCACTTGTTGCATGCGTGCTTTTCCTTTTTTCAGCCTGCTTGTGTATCTAAAACAACAGTCCTTAACGTTAACGTCAATTTACCACAAAAGCATGTTGACGTTAACGTCAACGTCAATTAATTTGCAAAAAACAGGACGGGAGCGCGCAATGAAGATCAGCATGGCAGGCGTCATCGGTGCAGGCACCATGGGTAGCGGCATCGCGCAGACGCTGGCGACGCACGGCGTGGAGGTCACCCTTAGCGACGTGAGCGAAGAGGCGCTGGCGCGCGCGCTGGATAATATACACAGCAGCCTGTCGCGCTTGGCGCAAAAAGGCGTGCTGGACCTCTCCACCCTGCCTGCCATCCTGGCGCGCATCCGCACCGCTACCTCTGCCGACATCCACCGCCATAGCCAGATCGTGATCGAGGCAGCCAGCGAAAACGAGGCCATCAAGCAGCAATTGCTACGCGAGCTGGACGGCATCGTACCGGCCGATACGGTAATCGCCTCCAATACATCATCGATCTCGCTGACCCGCATTGCCTCTTGGGTGTCGCATCCCGAACGCGTGATCGGCATGCATTTTATGAATCCGGTACCGCTGATGCAGTTGGTCGAGGTGATCCGTGCGCTGCAAAGCTCGGATCAGAGCTGCGACACGGTGATGGAGCTGGCACGGACACTGGGCAAGACCCCGGTCGAAGTCAGGGATGCGGCAGGCTTTGTCTCCAACCGCATCCTGATGCCGATGATCAATGAAGCGGCGTTCACCATATATGAAGGCATTGCCAGCGCCGCCGATGTGGATACGGTGATGAAGCTGGGCATGAACCACCCGATCGGCCCCCTGGCGCTGGCCGACCTGATCGGGCTGGACACCTGCCTTGCCATCATGGACATCCTGCACACCGAGTTTCGCGACAGCAAATACCGCGCTTGCCCGCTACTGGTGCAACTGGTTGCCGCCGGCCAGCTGGGGCGCAAGAGCGGGCACGGGTTTTTCCCCTACAGCGTCTGATTTTGCACGACAAGACTCGTGCAGCCATGGAGCTGCCGGGCATGAGGAGAGCACGACATGCAAAAACCGGAAATATCACCGGATGAGAAGGCGCTGGATACTTTCCCCAAGTATCTGCTGCATCATGACAGGGTCAGACCCGCGCACCCCTCACTCAGGGAAAAGGATCTGGGCATCTGGCAGACGCTGAGCTGGCACGAGGTGGCTCGCGAAGTCCATGCGCTGGCGCTGGGTTTCGTCACGCTGGGGCTTGCGCGCGGCGACCGTCTCGCGATTATCGGCGACAACCGGCCGCGCCTGTATATGAGCATGCTGGCCGCCCAGTGCGTGGGCGCCATTCCGGTGCCCTTGTATCAGGATGCGATCGCCAGCGAAATGGCATTTGTACTGGCCGATGCCGGTGCCCGCATTGCCGTGGTGGAAGATCAGGAGCAGGTAGACAAACTGCTGGAAGTGATGGCGCAACTGCCGGCGCTGGAGCACATCATCTACGACGATGGTCGCGGCCTGCGCAACTACAGCAATGAGCGGTTGCATGATATTGCCGAAATACTGGGCCGTGGCCGGGTACTGGGCGACGAGTTCCCCGAACGCTTTAACGAGATGGTCGCGACAGGCAAGGGGGAGGATATGGCCATCATCCTCTACACCTCGGGCACGACCGGTACACCCAAGGGGGTCGTTCACAGCTACGACAGTATGGTGCAAACCGCACGCAATGCCGCCCGTCTAGAAGGCTTGACCGAACACGAGGAAGTGCTGGCCTATCTGCCTATGGCGTGGGTGGGCGACAACCTGTTTTCCTATGCGCAGTCGCTGGTTACCGGCTTCTGTGTTGCCTGCCCCGAATCCTCCGACACGGTCATGACCGATCTCAGGGAAATCGGCCCCACCTATTACTTTGCCCCGCCACGCGTATTCGAAAACCTGCTGACCCAGATCACGATACGGATGGAGGATGCCAGCCCCATCAAGCACCGCCTGTTCCACTACTTCATGGATCATGCGCGCCGCGTCGGCACCGACATTCTGGAAGGACGGCAGGTGGCTTTCTGGGATCGTGTCGGCTACCGGCTGGGAGAGATGCTGGTCTATGGGCCGGTGAAGAATGTGCTCGGTTTCTCGCGCCTCAAGCTCGCCTATACCGCCGGTGAAGCCATCGGCCCCGAGCTGTTCGATTTTTTCCGCGCCATCGGCATCAATATCAAGCAGCTCTACGGCCAGACCGAAGCCTATGTAATGGTGTGCGTGCAGGCCAACGACAAGGTCAGGCCCGATACCGTCGGCGTAGCGGCCCCCGGCGTGGAAGTCAAAATATCCGATAGCGGCGAAGTGCTGTTTCGTGGCCCGGGCACCTTTCACAGCTACTGGAAGCGTGAAGATGCGACCCGCGAGACGCGTACTGCCGAGGGCTGGGTGCATACCGGAGACGCCGGTTTCTTCGACGACGACGGCCAGCTCAGGATCATAGACCGCGCCAAAGACGTGGGCCGCCTGAGCGACGGCAGCCTGTTCGTGCCCAAATATCTGGAAAACAAGCTCAAGTTCTTCCCGCACATCAAAGAGGTGGTGGCCTTCGGGGACGGCTGCGATTTTGCCACCGCCTTTATCAATATCGACCTGAGCGCCGTCGGCAGCTGGGCCGAGAAACGCGGCATGGCCTACACCGGCTACACCGATCTGGCCGCGCAGGCGCCGGTGTACGAGCTACTGCGCGAGTGCGTGGAAAGCATGAACCGCAGCCTTGCCGCCGACCCGCGCCTGTCCGGTTCGCAGATCAAGCGCTTCTTGATCCTGCACAAGGAACTGGATGCCGACGATGGCGAGCTGACCCGCACCCGCAAGGTCAAGCGCAAATTCATTGCCGAACGCTATGCCTCGCTGATTGCCGCGTTGTACGACGGCTCCAGCGCGTCGACCATCGATGCCGAAGTGAAATTCGAAGACGGCCGCAGCGGACACATCCGTGCCACGCTCAAGATCATGGATGTGGCCAGCTTCCCCGCCACCGTCAAAACCGCGGTGGCCAATACCGGAAAAACCCGCGACATCAGGGAGGCCGCATGAACCCGCAACGCAAGATAGGCGATGTCATTCTCGCCGCCGAAAACATTTCGCTTGCCTTTGGCGGCGTAAAGGCGCTGACCGATATCAGCCTGGATGTCCGCGAACACGAACTTTTATCCATCATCGGGCCGAATGGTGCCGGTAAAAGCTCGATGCTCAATGTCATCAACGGCGTCTACCACCCGCAACAGGGTCAGGTGACCTGGCGCGGCAAGCCGCGTGGCCGCATGCATCCGCATGAGGCGGCGCGCATGGGCATCGCGCGCACCTTCCAGAACATCGCGCTGTTCAAGGGCATGAGTGTGCTGGACAACATCATGACCGGTCGCAACCTGAAGATGCACGCCAACTTCCTGCAACAGGCACTGTGGTGGGGGCGCGCACAGCGCGAGGAAATGGCACAGCGCGAAAAGGTCGAGCACATCATCGATTTTCTCGAGATCCAGGCCATACGCAAAACACCGGTCGGACGCCTGCCCTACGGCCTGCAAAAGCGGGTCGAACTGGCGCGCGCCATCGCGGCCGAGCCCGCCTTACTCTTGCTGGACGAGCCGATGGCCGGGATGAATGTCGAGGAAAAACAGGACATGTGCCGCTTCATCCTCGATATCAACGATGCCTTCGGTACCACCATCGTATTGATCGAACACGACATGGGGGTGGTGATGGATATTTCCGACCGCGTGATCGTACTCGACTACGGCAAGAAGATAGGCGACGGCACGCCGCACGAGGTGCGCAACAACCCTGATGTAATCGCCGCTTATCTGGGCACACGCCACTGAGGAGACAAGCATGGACTGGCTGTTTTTTACCGAGGTTCTGGTCGGCGGACTGCTCGCCGGCGTGATGTATTCGCTGGTGGCACTAGGTTTCGTGCTGATTTACAAGGCGTCGGGCGTTTTCAATTTTGCCCAGGGTGCGATGGTGCTGTTTGCCGCGCTGACTTTCGTCTCCATTCAGGCGATGGGCGTGCCGTTCTGGCTGACCTTTTTCATCACGCTGGCAATCATGGTCGGCCTGGGACTGGCAATCGAACGCGTAGTACTGCGCCCCATGGTCAACCAGCCGCCGATTTCGCTGTTTATGGCCACCATCGGTCTCGCCTTCTTTCTCGAAGGTCTGGCGCAGATGCTGTGGGGCGCCGATGTGCACGGCCTGAATCTGGGCTTCAACGACGAGCCTTTCGATGTAGGCGGTGTATTCATCTCCAGCTTCGACGTGTTTGCCGCCACCATCTGCGCGGTGCTGGTCGGTTCGCTGGCGCTGTTTTTCAACAAGACCCGGCTGGGGCGGGCGCTGCGTGCGGTTGCTGACGATCATCAGGCCGCGATGTCGGTCGGCATTCCGTTAAAGCAGATCTGGGCCATCGTCTGGGGCGTGGCCGGTTTTGTCGCGCTGGTATGCGGCCTGCTGTGGGGTTCGCGACTGGGGGTGCAGTTCGCGCTGACGCTGGTGGTCCTAAAGGCCTTGCCGGTACTGATTCTGGGCGGCTTCACCTCGGTCCCCGGCGCCATCGTCGGCGGGCTGATCATCGGCGCCGGTGAAAAACTGGCCGAAGTGTATCTAGGACCCATCCTGTCCGGCGGCATCGAAAACTGGTTCCCTTATGTCCTGGCGCTGCTGTTCTTGCTGGTGCGTCCGGAAGGCCTGTTCGGCGAAAAACACATCGAGAGGGTTTAAGCATGTTTTATCGTGAAGCCGGTCAATTTAAGACCTCGTATGCCGCCGACTCGGCCCTGCTGCCGATACGTCAGGACCGCATCTTCGTGCTGTCACTACTGGCCTTTGCCTTTGTGGCCGTGCCCGGCCTTGCCAGCGACTATCTGCTGTCGGGCATCCTGATCCCGTTTCTGGTGCTGTCGCTAGCGGCACTGGGGCTTAACCTGCTGACCGGCTATGCCGGCCAGCTGTCGCTGGGTTCGGCCGCCTTTATGGCGGTGGGCGCTTACGCCACCTACAACTTCATGCTGCGCGTGCCGGGCATGCCGCTATTGCTGGCACTGGTGCTGGGCGGCCTCACCTCGGCGCTGGTGGGCGTGGTGTTCGGCCTGCCGTCGCTACGCATCAAGGGCTTTTATCTGGCGGTGGCTACGCTGGCGGCGCAGTTCCTGACCGAATGGGTATTCACCAAGTTCGCCTGGTTCTCGAATGACAGTTCTTCCGGCGTGATCAGCTCGCCGGTACTGTCGGTGTTCGGGTTTGTCATCGACACCCCGGCCGAAAAGTATCTGCTGACGCTGGCGATTGTCGCGCTGATGGCGCTGGCGGCACGCAATATGGTGCGCTCAAGCCTGGGGCGTGCCTGGATGGCGATACGCGATATGGACGTTGCCGCCGAAGTCATCGGTATTCGCATGCTGCGTACCAAGCTGCTGGCTTTTGCCATCAGCTCCTTCTACTGCGGCGTGGCCGGCGCGCTATATGCTTTTGTATTCCTTGGCACGGTGGATGCGCAGGCTTTCGATCTGAACCGCTCCTTCCAGATCCTGTTCATGATCATCATCGGTGGCGTCGGCTCCATCCTCGGTGCCTTTCTCGGTGCAGCCTTCATCGTACTGCTGCCGGTAGTACTCAATCTGGTCGGCCAGTTGATGCACGGCGCGGTCAGTTCGCAGTTCATGTCCAATCTCGAAATGATGATTTTCGGCGCACTGATCATCTTCTTCCTCGCCGTCGAGCCACTGGGCCTTGCCCGCCTGTGGCAGATCAGCAAGGAAAAGCTGCGCCTGTGGCCATTCCCGCACTAGGCCCGCCATTGCTTTAGCTATACCCGCAGGTCCACACCAGAAGGAGACAAACGATGAAAAAAACCGTACTTGCCGTATCGCTGGCCATGAGCACCCTGTCCGGCTTCGTGCTGGCTGCCGGCGAGCAGTTCATTCCGATCCCGAGCTACCGCGTCGGTGCCTATGCCTCGGGAGGCGCCAAATTTTATGGCGGCATGATCGACTACCTCAACTACGTCAATATGAAGCAAGGCGGCATCGGCGGGGTCAAGCTGGCCTACGAAGAATGCGAGACCGAATACAAGAACGACCGTGGCGTCGAGTGTTACGAGCGCCTGAAAGCCAAGGGTGATAGCGGCGCCTCGGCCTTCAACTTCATGTCCACCGGCATCACCTACGCCACCATGGAGCGCGCCGACAAGGACAAGATCCCGCTGATGACCATGGGCTTCGGTCGTGCCGATGCGCAGGACGGGACGGTGTTCAAGTATGTATTCCCGCTGGTGACCTCCTACTGGAGCCAGGCTACCGCCAAGATTTCCTTTATCGGCCAGCAGCTGGGCGGTATGGACAAGCTCAAGGGCAAGAAAATCGTCAACCTGTATCACGGCTCGGCCTACGGCAAGGAGACCATCCCGGTACTGGATGCCCAAGCCAAAAAATACGGCTTCGAGCTGACCCATATCGAGGTACCGGCACCGGGTACCGAGCAGCAATCGCAATGGCTGGAGATTCGCCGCGCCAAACCCGATTATGTCTTGCTACGCAGCTGGGGCGTAATGACCCCGTCGGCGCTCAAGTCGGCGCAGAAGGTCGGCTTCCCGCGCGAGAAAATCGTCTCCAACTGGTGGGGAGGCTCTGAAGAAGATGCGGTAGCGGCAGGCGATGCGGCCAAGGGCTATATCGCCGGCAGCTTCGCCATGGACGGCAAGCAGTTCCCGCTGATTCAGGAGCTGGAAAAAACCGTTTACGGCGCGGGCAAGGGCAACCTGTCCGACAAGAATTATATCGGTTCGGTTAACTACAACCGCGGCGTACTTAGCGGCATCCTGATGACCGAGGCGATACGCGCCGCGCAGAAAAAATACGGCGCCAAACCTCTGACCGGCGACCAGATCCGCTGGGGCATGGAAAACCTGAATATCGATGCCAAGCGCCAGAAAGAACTGGGGGTCACCGATATGTTCCCGCAGATCAAAACCAGCTGCCAGAACCATGAAGGCAGCGGCTACACCCGCTTTATGCAATGGACAGGCACCGACTGGAAGCCGGTTTCCGGCTGGATCAAGGCCGATACCAGCATCACCGGCCCGATGATCAAGGCCTCGGCACAGAAGTATGCGCAGGAAAAAGGCATTACCCCGCGCAACTGCGCCACCGAGAAGTAAACAGCCACCCACCGGCAGACGGTCATCCCGTCTGCCGGCAGCCACGGAGGTCGGGCCATGCAGGCAAGCACGCCGCTACTGTCGGTCAATAATATCGAAGTCATCTACAACCACGTGATTCTGGTGCTCAAGGGCGTGTCGCTGGAAGTGCCGGCCGGGCGTATCGTCGCCCTGCTCGGTGCCAACGGCGCCGGCAAGAGCACCACGCTCAAGGCGGTGTCCACCTTGCTGTCCAGCGAGCGCGGCGACATTACCCAGGGCTGTATCGAATTCAAGGGCCAGCGCATCGACCGCCTGACGCCGGACGTACTGGTCAAGCGCGGCATCGTGCAGGTGATGGAGGGCCGCCACTGCTTCGGCCACCTGTCGGTCGAAGAAAACCTGCTGACCGGCGCCTTTACCCAGAAACACAGCCGCGCCGAGCAAAAAGACGCGCTGGAACGCATCTACCACTACTTCCCCCGCCTCAAGCAGCGGCGCAGCAGTCAGGCCGGTTACACCTCGGGTGGCGAGCAGCAGATGACCGCCATCGGCCGCGCCATGATGGCGCGCCCCGAGATGATTTTGCTGGACGAGCCCTCCATGGGGCTGGCGCCGCAGATCGTCGAGGAAATATTCGAGATCGTGAAGGATCTCAACCAGAAGGAAAAAGTCAGCTTCTTGCTGGCCGAGCAGAACACCCATGTCGCCCTGCGCTACGCCGATTCCGGCTATATCCTGGAAAACGGCCGCGTCGTCATGGATGGCACGGCAGCGGAATTGGCCGGCAACGAGGACGTGAAGGAGTTCTATCTCGGTCTGGGCGGAGACGGGCGCAAGAGTTTTCGCGACGTCAAACACTATCGCCGGCGCAAGCGCTGGCTGGCTTAAGGAGGCGCAGCATGAACCACTGGCCCTCAAGCCCGGATGCCCTGCTGTTTTCCCGCCTGCCCGCCCAGCTCGCCCATGCCCGCGCACAGGCGCCGGCCTACCGCCAGCTTTTGGCAGGCATGGATCTCACCGGCATCACCAACCGCGAAGCACTCGCCACCCTGCCGCTCACGCGCAAGTCGGCGCTGATTGCCGCCCAGGCGGCCACGCCGCCCTTTGGCGGTTACGCCGCCGGCAAGGCGCTACGCGTATTTGCCTCCCCCGGGCCGATTTACGAGCCTATGGATGCCAGCAGCTGGCGCATGGACGAAGCACTGGCCGCTGCGGGCTTTAGCGCCGCCGACATCGTACATAACGGCTTTTCCTATCACCTCTCCCCCGGCGGCTTTATTTTTGACAGTGCCTTGCAGGCACTGGGCTGTACGGTATTTCCCGGCGGGCCGGGCAATCTGGAGATCACCTTGTCGGCGCTGGCGAGCCTGAACGTCAGCGCCTATGTCGGCACCCCCAGCTTCTTGGCGCTGATCCTGGACAAGGCCGACGAAACCGGCACACCGCTTTCGCTTCGCCGAGCACTGGTCAGCGGCGAAGCCTTAAGCGCGGGCCTGCGCGCACGCTGCCATGCGCGCGGCCTCGCCATCAGGCAATGCTACGCCAGCGCCGAACTGGGGCTGATCGCCTATGAAACGGATGGCGAGACCGGCATGCAGGTGGCCGGGGGCATCATCGCCGAGATCTGTGATACAGACGGGAATCCGGTCGCAGAGGGGGACACCGGCGAGCTGGTGATTACCTCGTTTTCAGCCGTCTACCCGCTACTGCGCTTTGCCACCGGCGACTTGTCCGCCTTTGTGCCCGCTAGCCGGCAGCAGCGCATCAAGGGCTGGCTGGGGCGCGCCGACGACAGCACCAAGGTGCGCGGCCTGTTTGTCCACCCCGAGCAGGTCAAGGCCGTACTGGCGCACCACGACGACATCCGCCGCGCGCGCCTGATCCTCAGCCACGACAACGCGGGCAAGGATGTGATGACACTGCATATCGATGCAGCGGCCAGTTGCGACACTGCCGCCATCGAGTCCAGCCTCAAGGCGCTGACCCGCCTCTCCGCCCATGTCGTACACGACAGCGCCCTGCCCGACGACGGCCGCCTGATCGAAGACCGACGCTAAAGACCACACAGGAAACCGCCATGCACATCCCCACTATCAAGCTGCTGATCGGCGGCGAATTCGTCGAATCAAATACCCGTCACTGGCGCGATGTCGTCAATCCGGCGACGCAGCAAGTACTCGCGCGCGTGCCGCTGGCGACAGCCGACGAAGTCGCCGCGGCGGTCTCTAGCGCCAAGCGTGCATTTGCAAGCTGGCGCAAGACGCCGATCGCCACCCGCGCACGCATCTTTCTCAAATACCAGCAGCTGATACGCGAACATATGGCCGAGCTTGCCGCCATCCTGACCGCCGAACAGGGCAAGACGCTGCTGGACGCCGAAGGCGATATCTTCCGCGGGCTGGAAGTGGTCGAGCACGCGGCCAATATCGGCTCTTTGCAACTGGGCGAATATGCGCAGAACGTCGCCGGCGGCGTCGACACCCATACCGTGCTGCAGCCTTTGGGCGTCTGTGCCGGCATCACCCCGTTCAATTTTCCGGCCATGATTCCGCTGTGGATGTTCCCGATGGCCATCGCCTGCGGCAACACTTTCGTACTCAAACCCTCAGAGCAGGACCCGATGGTCACCATGCGCCTGGTGGAGCTGGCGCTGCAAGCCGGCATCCCGCCGGGGGTACTCAATGTGGTGCATGGCGCTGAAGAGGTGGTCAACACACTGTGCGACCACCCCGACATCAAGGCGGTATCCTTTGTCGGCTCCACCCGTGTCGGCACCCATGTCTACCATCGCGCAAGCCAGGCCGGCAAGCGCGCGCAGTGCATGCTGGGTGCCAAGAACCATGCGGTGGTATTGCCCGACGCCAACCGCGAACAGGCACTCAATCAGCTTGTCGGCGCTGCCTTTGGCGCCGCAGGCCAGCGCTGCATGGCGACCTCGGTCGCGGTACTGGTGGGCGAGACGCAAGACTGGCTCCCCGATCTCACCCGCCGCGCGCAGACACTGAAGGTCGGCGCCGGCAGCGACAATCCGGATCTGGGGCCGCTGATTTCAGCGGCGGCCAAATCAAGGGTGGAAGGACTGATCGCCGAGGGCGTGGCCGAGGGCGCTACGCTGCTTGTGGATGGACGCGGCATAGAGGTGGCCGGCTACCCTGACGGCAACTTTGTCGGCCCGACACTGTTTGCCGGTGTGCGCCCCGAGATGGCCATTTACCGGCAGGAAATCTTCGGCCCGGTGCTGGTGGTCTTGAGCGTCGCCACGCTGGATGAAGCCATCGCACTGGTGAATGCCAACCCCAACGGCAATGGCGTGGCACTGTTTACCCAGTCCGGCGCTGCTGCACGCCACTTTCAGGAAAATATCGAGGTGGGTCAGGTCGGCATCAATGTACCGATTCCGGTGCCGGTGCCGCTGTTCTCCTTTACCGGCTCGCGCGCGAGCAAGCTGGGCGACCTGGGTCCCTACGGCAAGCAGGTGGTGGCGTTCTACACCCAGACCCAGACCATCACGACCCGCTGGTTCGATGATGCGGCAAGCGTAGGCCGGGTCAACACCACCATCTCGCTGAAATAGGAGGCGATATGGACTTCGCACTGAACGCAGATCAACTCGCACTACAGGACGCGGCACGCCATTTTGCCCGCCATGCGCTCGCCCCGCATGCGGCCACCTGGGACCGCGACGAGTTCTTTCCGCTGGATAGCATACGCCAGGCAGGCGAGCTGGGTTTTCTTGGCCTGTATACGCCCGAGCAGCATGGGGGACTGGCGCTGCCGCGACTGGATGCGGCCATCGTGTTCGAGGAACTGGCCTACGGCTGCACCTCTACCGCCGCCTACCTGACCATACACAATATGGTGACGTGGATGATCGCCAGCTTCGCGAAGCCGGAAGTCGCCGCCAACTGGGTGCCGCGCATGGTCGCCGGCGAGTTGCTCGCCAGCTATTGCCTGACCGAGCCTTCGGCCGGCTCTGACGCGGCCTCGCTCAAGACCCGTGCTGAAAAGGATGGCGATGGCTGGCGCTTGTCGGGCAGCAAGATGTTCATTTCCGGCGCCGGCGCGACCGAGGTCCTAGTGGTGATGGCCAGAACCGGCGGCGCCGGTGCGCGCGGCATCTCGGCCTTTATCGTGCCGGCGAATAGCGCGGGCATAGCCTACGGCAAGAACGAAAAGAAGATGGGCTGGAAGAGCCAGCCCACGCGTGCGGTCAGTTTCGATAATGTCTATGTGGCGCGCGAAAACCTGC
>NZ_JBOFOO010000299.1:0-2381 GCF_051659485.1 Craterilacuibacter sp.
CACCTTGCGGTTGACCGGGTCGAGAATAATGACCGCATTGTCGTCCATGCGCAGCGTCGAGGCTGCATCAATCCAGTAGCCCTTCCAGCCGGCAGCACGCAGTTGCGGATAGATCTCGCTGGTATAGTCGCCGCCCTGACAGGTGACGATCACGTCCATCGCCTTCAGCTCGGCGATATTTTTTGCGTCTTTCAGCGCCGGCACATCGCGGCCGATAGCCGGCCCCTGCCCGCCTACATTACTGGTGGTAAAGAATACCGGCTCGGCAATCACGGCGAAGTCGTTCTCTTCGCGCATGCGCTGCATCAGTACCGAACCCACCATCCCGCGCCAACCTACAAAACCTGCTCTCATCGTGTTTCTCGCTTTATCTCTATGAATTCTGTTGTTCGCATCGTCACGCCATCAGCACCGTAGGGTGGGTTAGCCGCCACCGGCGGCGTAACCCACCACGACTCGATACCGCTGCAGCGGGTTACGGCCTGCGGCCTAACCCATCCTACCCGGGCTTACAACGCCGCGATCACCGCATCGCCCATGGCCGAACAGCTGACCTTCTCGCAACCGGCCTCGAAGATGTCGGCGGTGCGCAAGCCCTGTGCCAGCACCTTCTTCACCGCATTCTCGACGCGCTGCGCCTCTGCTTCGGCACCCAGACTGTAACGCAGCATCATCGCCACCGACAAAATGGTGGCCAGCGGATTAGCCAGATTCTGGCCGGCGATATCCGGCGCCGAGCCGTGCGAGGGCTCGTACAGACCCTTGTTGTTTTCGTCCAGCGAAGCCGACGGCAACATGCCGATCGAGCCGGTCAGCATCGATGCCTCGTCCGACAGGATATCGCCGAAGATATTGCCGGTCACCATCACGTCGAACTGTTTGGGGCGGCGCACCAGCTGCATCGCGGCATTGTCGACATACATATGCGTGAGCTCCACCTCCGGATACTCGCGCGCCACGTCGATCATGATCTCTTTCCAGAACTCGGTGGTCTCCAGCACATTGGCCTTGTCCACCGAGCACAGCTTCTTGCCGCGCTTCATCGCAGTGGCAAACGCCACATGCGCGATACGGCGGATCTCGCTCTCGCTGTAGCGCATGGTGTTGTACGCCTCGCGCTCGCCCAGTTCGTTGACCGCGATACCGCGCGGCTGACCGAAATAGATGTCGCCGGTCAGCTCGCGGATAATCATGATATCCAGCCCCGCCACCACTTCGGGCTTGAGGGTCGAGGCGTTGGCGAGCTCCGGATACAGGATGGCCGGACGCAGGTTGGCAAACAGGTTCAGATCCTTGCGGATCGCCAGCAGGCCACGCTCGGGGCGCAGCGGACGCTCGAGATTATCGTACTGCGGGCCGCCAACGGCGCCCAGCAGGATGGCATCGGCCTCGCGCGCCAGATGCTGGGTCAGCGACGGATAGGGCGAGCCGAATGCATCGACCGCCGCACCGCCCAAGGGCGCGAACTCCCACTCGATGGCCAGACCATCACGCTTGAGCACGTCCAGCACGCGCACGGCCTGCGTAATGATTTCCGGACCGATGCCGTCACCCGGCAACACTGCAATTTTCTTCATGGCTTCTCTCTTTTATTGTTACGGACGGGTCAGGCAAACAGCCACGGCTGCGACACACGGCGCTTGGCCTCATACGCGCGGATCTCGTCTGCATGCTGCAAGGTCAGGCCGATTTCATCCAGCCCGCCCAGCAGGCAATGCTTGCGATGCTCGGTAATATCAAAACCGAAAGCCGTGCCGTCGGGGGTGGTCACCGTCTGCGCCGGCAAGTCGATATTCAGGCAGTAGCCTTCGTTTGCCTCGCACTCGGCAAACAGCCTATCCACTACATCGGCAGCGAGCACGATAGGCAACAGGCCGTTCTTGTAGCAGTTATTGAAGAAAATATCGGCGAACGACGGCGCAATCACCACGCGGAAGCCCTGGTCTTCCAGTGCCCACGGCGCATGTTCGCGACTGGAGCCGCAACCGAAATTCTCGCGCGCCAACAGCACCCCGGCACCGGCGTAGCGCGGAAAGTTCAGCACGAAGTCCGGATTGACGGGGCGCACGCTATTGTCCATGCCCGGTTCGCCATGATCTAGATAGCGCCATTCATCGAACAGGTTGGGGCCGAATCCGGAACGCTTGATCGACTTCAAAAACTGCTTGGGAATGATGGCGTCAGTGTCGACATTGGCGCGATCCAGTGGGCAAACCAGCCCGTTCAAAGTATTGAATGCTTTCATCTCGCGCCTGTCACATTTTATTGGAAATGTCGCGGGCAGCCGTTTCTATCACCTGCCCGCCCTTCTTGATATCCTGCCCCATGCCCTGCACCGTATTGCAGCCAGCAAGAAAGGCCAGCGCCAGCAGGAGTGGCAT
>NZ_JBOFOO010000300.1:0-3606 GCF_051659485.1 Craterilacuibacter sp.
AGATGGGGGTGCCGATGAAGGGCAGCTTCCGCACTTTCAAGGCCGATGCGCATTTTGATCCGGTCAAGCTTGCCAATAGCCGCGCCGATATCCGTATCGCTACGAGCAGTATTGCCTTGCCGGCCACCGATGCGGTGGCAGAAGCGAAAAAGCCGGCCTGGTTTGATATCGCGCGTTACCCGGAGGCACGCTTTGTTGCCACTACATTCAAGGCGCTGCCCGCTGGCCGTTACGAAGTACGCGGCAAACTGACGCTCAAGGGCGTGACCCGCGAGATCAGCGCGCCGTTTACCGCACAGGCGCAGGGCAACAATATGCTGATAGAAGGCGTACTGCCCGTTTCGCGTCTGTCCTTCAATATCGGCGACGGTAGCTGGCGTGATACTGAAACCGTATCCGACACCGTCAAGCTCAATTTCCGTCTGTCTCTGACCAAGCCCTGATTAACTCAAAGGAAAACACCATGCATAAAACCCTGCTTGCCTGCCTGATTCTGTCTGCCACCAGCGCGGCTTATGCTGCACCGGTCAAATACGATATCGATACGACCCATGCCAGTGCCAGCTACGAAATCAACCACCTGGGCCTGTCGCTGCAAAGCGGTACTTTCAGCCAGATCAAGGGCAGTCTGTTGGTGGACGAGGTGGCCAGGACCGGCAAGGTTGATGTCACCATCCCGACTGCGACTCTCAACAGCTATTTGGCCAAGCGTGACGAGCATCTGAAGAGCGCCGATTTTTTCAATGTCGCCAAATATCCGACGATGCATTTTGTGTCGGACAAAGTTGAGTTCAAGGATGGCAAGCCGACCGAAATAGCCGGCAAACTGACGCTGCTGGGCGTGACGCAGCCGGTGACGCTCAAGGTGCGCTATGCCGCCAAGCTGGCCAACCCGATGAGCGGTGTCGAGACATGGGGCGTGAATGCTACAGGCCAGCTCAAGCGCAGCGAATTCGGCATGAAGACCTATCTGCCGGGCATTGCCGATGACGTCAAGCTGGACATCGCGCTGGAAGCGGCCAAGGCCAAGTAAAGCGGCTTTTAAACCGGCGTCAGTCGTTATGCCTCGGCCGGCTTTGTTTGTCTCGCCCGCATGGCGCGCCAGCACTGGCGCCTGCGCGGCGCATCCCGGCACCGGGCATCTGGCGCCCTTGTTTTTGGCGCCGGGTGCGTGCGGGGCAGGCTTTGCTATCGATTTAAAGACGGCAAGCCGGGTGCTGGCTAAACCTTCAGGCTCGACATGCCGCCATCGGCATGCAGTATTTGTCCCGTGATCCAGCCTGATTTTTCGGAAAGTAAAAAAGATGCAAGGTAGGCGAGGTCTTCGGGCTGGCCGATTTTTTTAAGCGGGTGCCGCTGCGCGCCGGCTTCTTTTTTTTCTACGGTATTGAGTAAGGCCGCAGCTAGCGGGGTGTCGGTCAGCGAGGGGGCAATGCAGTTCACCCTGATCTTGGGGGCAAGCTCGGCTGCGAGTGCCCTGCTGAGCCCTTCTATCGCGCCCTTGGAGGCGGCCACCAGCGTATGAAAGTTAAAGCCGGTTTGTACCGCTACCGTGGAGAAAAATACAATCGACGGGCTGGCTGCATTTTTCAGTTTCGCAAGGCAAGCCTGTGTGGCTTTGACGGCACCGACTAACTGCAATTGATAATCGGCTATAAATTCTTCCGGCTTTATCCGTGCAAAAGGCTTTAGGGTCAATGCGCCCGGGCAGTAGACCAAGCCATCAATCACATCAGGCAAAAAACCGAAATCCGGGCTTTCATCCAATATATTCAGTGCCTGTAGATGGGCAAAGCCGGTCGCCGTCGCCGGTAGGGTCGCATGATAGGTGCCATATACCTGATGGCCTGCGGCCATCAGCTGTGTTGCCAGTGCCGCCCCAATGCCGCTAGAAGCGCCCACAATCACGATATTCGCCACGATCTTTCCTTTCGCGGGGCCGCAGTAGCGCTAGGCTAGTTCTTTGGCAAGCCCGCGTTTAATCACGCGCCAGAGGGCCGGCTTAAGCGTCCTTGCGCTTGAGGGCCACCAGTGCGGCCTGCTGCATTTCCAGTGTCTTGATCTGCATGGCCAGCATACCCATATTCATCGTCAGCCAGCCTTCGACGACCTTGAGTTCGGCAATCTTGCGGCCGACTTCTTCTTCGCTCATTGGCGGCATGAAGGGCTGGCCGCCGCTAGGTGTCGCGCCTTGCCAGAATTGACGCAGCAGGGCAAAAGGGTCGTTGGGGTTGAATTCCTGGCTCATGGCACATCCTCAAGGTGACAGTTTTCGGGTGCAGGCCCGTGCAGCGCCTGCCGCGATAGTGCAGAATGAATCAAATTCCCGCGAAGGAAAAGACCGTGTCGTATTTAAATCGTCTGGCCGCATGGCTGGTGTTGTCTTTACCACTACTTGCGCAAGCGCAGCCTGCGGCTAGCATAGCCGATCAGGCCTCGCGCTGGATGCGCGGCCAGCATGTGGTGCTATTGGGCGAAGTGCACGACAATGCCGGCGGCCATGCACAAAGACTGGCCTTGCTTGAGCAGGCACTGCAGTCCGGCTGGCGTCCGGCGCTGGTGATGGAAATGTTCGACCGCGAGCAGCAGGGCGAGCTGGATGCGGCGCGCTTGCGCTGCGCGGACGACACCGACTGCATCATCGCTCTGGTCGGGGGCAAAGGTTGGGACTGGGCGCAATACCGGCCCTTACTGGTACTGGCGCAGCGCTACCAGCTGCCGTTGGTGGCCGGCAACCTGTCGCGCAGCGATGCGCGCAAGGTGATGAAGGAGGGCTATGCGGCGGCGCTGACGCCTGGGGTGCGTGCGCGCTACCGGCTGGATCAGCTGCTGCCGGCCGATCTGGCCGCCGGGCAGCAACAGGCGGTGGACCGTGGCCATTGCGGTATGCTGCCTGCCAGTGCCATGCCGGCCATGGTGCGCGCCCAAGTCGCGCGCGACGTGGTGCTGGCCGATGCCTTGCAGGCGCATGCCGCGCAAGGAGCGGTGCTGATCGCCGGCAACGGCCATGTGCGCCGCGATCTGGGGGTGCCGCGCTGGTTGCCGGCGAAGATGCCGCTATGGGTCGTGGGTTTTGTCGAGCCGGGGCAGGGTACGGCGGCGTATGATCTGGCTGTTGTGGTGGCGGAAACCAAGCGCGAAGATCCCTGTCTTGAACTGAAGGCAATGAAACGCCCGCAATAGCATGAGTACAGCGCCGGTTATCGGCTGTTTTTGCATCAATCGAGGGAGAGTCTGTCTTGAAAAGAAAATTGCGCCGCCTGCTGCCTGATGCGCACAGCCTGCGCCAGCGCAGGGGCTTGCGCTGGCTTGCGCCGTGGTTGGGACGCGAGCAGTTGTGGTATCTCAGCCGTCACAGTGTGGCGCTGGGTATGGCGCTAGGCGTGTTTTTCGGTCTGCTTACACCTTTTGCCCAGATTATTCTGGCAGTGGGGGCGGCTATTATCCTGCGTGCCAACGTGGCTGCCGCAGCCTTGTCTACGCTGGTGACCAACCCGCTGACCTTTGCCCCTATCTATTATCTGGCCTATCGACTGGGCGCATTTCTGCTGGGTGAGCCGGCTTCTGTTGGTGACGCAACGCTGGCATCGGCAAGCTGGCTGGACA
>NZ_JBOFOO010000301.1:0-1582 GCF_051659485.1 Craterilacuibacter sp.
GAAACAGCAAACGGGTATTGGGACGTATCGCCGCACGCCATGCTTCGGGATCGGTCGCCGAAACAAAACTCACTTCGACGCCAAAGCGGGTCAGCAGGCCGGAAAACAGGTTGATAGTGGAACCAAACAGGCTTTGCGACGAAACAATATGGTCGCCGGCCTTGAGAAAGGTCAGCATCACCCCCTGAATGGCAGCCATGCCGCTGGCGGTGGCGATGGCCCGCTCAGCGCCTTCCAGTGCGGCCAGACGCTGCTGAAAAGCGGCCACGGTAGGATTGGTGAAGCGCGAGTAGGTATAGCCGTCTTTTTCACCCAGAAACATGGCTGCGGCATCGGCCGCATTGTCGAAAGTAAAACTGGAGGACAGGAATAATGCCTGACTGTGCTCGTTAAATTCGCTGGTTTCCCGGCCGGCACGGATAGCCAGCGTTTCGGGATGCAGGGTGTGCGCGTTCATGATGGTTTCTCTTTATTATTCGGGGTCAGAAAGCTGGATGGAATCCCTGTCGCCGGATCCGCACACCGACTCCCTGCCCCGTATTGTTTACATCAGATTCTGTTCGGCCACATTCAGGTTCAGGTCCAGCATCTGCGATTCGGGGCCTTCATTGCCCTTCTTGCGCGCGTTCTCTACCTTATCCAGAAATTCGTCATCAATGTCGCCGGTCACATAGATGCCGGAGAAACACGAGGTCTCGAAATGCTTGAGCTTGGAGTTGACGGAATGGACAGCCTCCTCCAGCGCCTCCAGATCCTGATAAATCACGGCATCGGCACCGATTTCACGCGCGATTTCTTCTTCGCTGCGGCCGGTAGCCAGCAACTCGGCCCGCGTCGGCATATCGATGCCGTAGACGTTGGGGAAGCGCACCGCAGGCGCCGCAGAGGCAAAGTAAACCTTTTTGGCGCCCGCATCGCGTGCCATCTGTACGATTTCGCGTGAAGTGGTACCGCGCACGATGGAGTCATCCACCAGCAATACATTGCGATCCCGGAACTCGCAACCAACCGGATTGAGCTTCTGGCGTACCGATTTTTTGCGCACGCCCTGCCCCGGCATGATGAAAGTACGGCCGATATAGCGGTTTTTGATAAAACCTTCGCGGTAGGGCAAGTTCAGGCTGATAGCCAGCTGCAAGGCACTGGGGCGACTGGTATCCGGAATCGGCACCACCACGTCGATGTCCAGGTCGGGCAGCACGCGACGCACCTTGTCGGCCAGCATATCGCCCATCACCAGACGCGCCTGATACACCGAGGCGCCATCGATCACGCTGTCAGGACGGGCAAAATAGACATACTCAAACAGGCAAGGCGCATGCTGGGCGCCTTCGGCCACCAGTTTGCTGTGAAAATCACCCTCGAAGGTCACGTAGATGCATTCACCCGGTGCCACATCGCGCAGCAGGCTGTAGCCGGAGCAATCCAGCGCCACCGACTCGGACGCGAGCATATACTCGGTGCGGCCATTTTGTTCGACCGTCCCGATCACCAGCGGGCGGATGCCATTCGGGTCGCGAAAAGCGACTAGACCGTAGCCTGCGATCATGGCAACCACCGCATAAGCACCCTTGACCCGGCG
>NZ_JBOFOO010000302.1:0-8771 GCF_051659485.1 Craterilacuibacter sp.
TGATGCCGCGAGCAGCATATAGCTGTGCCATCACCGGATGAAGGCCGCTGGCTGCAAGCGCGGCGGTTGCGGCGGCGGCGGGGGTACGGGTCTGGATGGTAGGCATAGTGTCCTTGGAACGTGTCAGTCAGGTAGCAGCAAGCGGCTCAAGGCCTGTGGTCGGCGCCAGAATTTCCACAAATCAGGTCGGCGCAAACTGGCGCTAAAACCGCTAGGTCCGTCCGTCAGCAAGGCGAGTTCTGTCAGTTTGCCGGAACCCAAAGCGGCCAGTAGCGGCGCAAACCAGTCGGCCTCCAGTTGCAGCATGGCTTCACGCCAGCCCCAGGCATCACGATAGCGCGCAGGCGCCAGCAAGCGGTCCAGATGCACCTCAAGCTGCCCGCCCGGTGCCGACTCCAGCAAGGCCGCCAAGGTAAACGGCAGTGCATCGCAAGGCAGACCGGCTTGCCTGGCCATGACCTGAGTCAGCGCATCATCGCTGTACAGCGTATCCACCCCGGCAAAGGCCGGCACTTCATCACTATTTGCCCCCCATAACCACAGGCTATTGACGGCAGGCTCTCCTCCCGCTTCGCGTGCGTCATTAACCGGATGGGTATACAGCAGCATTTGCAGTTCGTTCAGCAAACGGCACCACGCCATGCCTCCGCTTCCCTTGGGCAGCAAGCGGTTGATGTCTTCGCCTATCGCATCCGGCAAGGGCGTAAACGACGCGTGGGTAGCTTCTGCCATCTGCAAAAACCAGCGTGCAGGATGGGGGGCATAGAGCTTGAGTCCGTCCTCATGCAGTAAGGCATTGAGGCTAAGCAAGAAAGCATCGGCCTGAGCTTGTGACAAATTCATGATGCCTGAATCTGCCAGATGGGCGCGATCACGATTGACCCTAAGGTGCACAGGATCTGCCAGCAGCCAATAGCCGGCAGAGGCATCCAGCCCGTATTCGGCGGCAAGACCACGCGCAGGCGCCAAGGCGGCAAGGCCGGCACGCTGGGCTTGCATGGCCGATAAAGTCTGGTTTTTACCTGTCAGCGTTGCCGCACCCAGCAGACGGGACAGCGCCGGCAAGGCCAGCCCTTGCAGGACTTCGGCAGCATCATGGCTGTCAGGCCAAAACAGGGAAGGAAGGAGCAGCGTCAGCTTCATGCGGTAACCGGGCGCCATAATGGCTTGTTGATAAATCGATAAAATATTGCATTCACCCTACCTAGCAAAATCAGGCCAGGCGGGCAAAAAACGCCATCTCTTTGTTTCAATTGGACAATAGCCTTTCGGCTGTTCGTTTTTTTTGATAGGATCGCATACTTTATACGTGCAGGTAGCCGCCAAACGGGCTGCCAGCCAGAGATGACAGCGCCAGGCACACGGAAACGCAAGACATGGATTATCGCAAACTGCGGGCTTTACCGCAAAAACTGGCTCGTTTCTTCGTCAACCATAAATTGGCTTGGCTGGGCGCGGCCGCCACGCTGCCTCTATTTGGGATTGCCACCACCGTGGCGGTGGCAGCAGGCCCCGGCAACCAAGCCGAACAAAGCATCAGCGTGCAGCAGGTCAGCGAACGACTGGCGTTGCCGGTATTTGCCAGCGCCAGTATCGACAAGACGCCCTACTGGCGCGAAGCACAGGTGCAGCGTGGCGACACGCTGGGACACTTGCTGAGCCGACTCGGCATTCAGGATACGGAAGCCCGCAAATTTCTGTATTCCAGCCCGCTATCCAAGGATCTGCTGAAACTGAAAGCCGGAGCCACCTTGTCGGTACAGACCAACGACAATGGCGACCTGTATACCCTGCGCTTCCTGAACGACGATGAAAACGGCGAGCAGGTGCTGGTTCTACTGGAGCAGCAAAACGGCGTATGGCAAGCCAGCGCCGACCCGCTCCCTACCGAAACGATACAGACCATACGCTCGGCCACGGTCAGAACCAGCGCGACCGGCGCCTTGGCGCAGGCGGGCGTGCCGGTGGAAGTCCGTGCCCAGCTGGCCGATATCTTCGGCGACCAGTTCGATCTTGATGCCCTGAATCGCGACGATAAAATCAACCTTGTTTATCAGACACTGCTGTTTAACGGCATGCCGATTTCGACCGGGAATATTGAAGCCGTTGAAATCGTAAAGTCCGGCGTCAGTCATCAGGCGTATTACTTCGCTTTTGATAATGAGTCCGGTGCCTATTTCGATGCACAAGGCCTGCCGCTGAAAAAAGGGTTTTCGGTGCAGGCGGTTAAAGGTGCACGCATCAGTTCGGGCTATGGCTTCCGTTTTCACCCCATACTCAAGCGCATGCGCATGCACAAGGGCATAGACTATGCCGCCGTTAGCGGCACGCCGATCTATGCGCCATCCGACGCCCGCGTACTCGGCGTCGAGCGCCAAAACGGCTACGGCAATGTGGTCAAGCTCTCCCACAGCCAGAAAATCACCACCCTGTACGCGCATATGAGCCGCTTTGCGCCGGGCCTGAAGCCGGGGCAGCAGATCAAGGCGGGCGATCTGATCGGTTATGTGGGCTCTACCGGCCGTTCGACCGGGCCGCATCTGCATATGGAAGTGATGATTGCCGGGCAGACAGTCAACCCGTCGACCACCACGCTGCCGGCACGGGGACTGAGTACAAGCCAGCGCCTGGCTTTCAAGCGCGATAGCCGGATACTGGCCGCCAACCTCAAGCTGCTGCGCGAATTGCCGGTCAATGTGGCACAGCTTGACTAAATCACAAGCACAACGAGGCCGCCGCAAATGACAGAGCGCTTTATCGGCCTGATGTCGGGTACCAGTCTGGATGGTGTGGATGCCGTGCTGGCGGCTTTCGACAGCACTGGCCAGCTCACGGTAGAGGCCGATTTTTTTGTGCCCTACCCGTCCGAAATACGGGATGAAGTGCTTGCCCTGCAGCCGCTAGGCCATAACGAGCTGGATAGATCGGCACGCTTGGCCGTCAGTCTGGCAGGATACTATGCCCGTGCGGTTAATGGCCTGCTTCTGGCCGAGGGTTTGCTTCCTGCGGACATTCGCGCCATCGGCTGCCACGGCCAGACCATACGCCATGCACCGCATGCCGGTTACACCCTGCAAATCGGCGATCTGGCACTACTTGCCGAGCTGTCCGGCATCGATGTTGCCGGTGACTTTCGCAGCCGCGACATCGCGGCGGGTGGTCAGGGCGCGCCGCTGGTGCCGGCCTTTCACCAGAATTTGTTTAGCCATGCCTGCACGGCGCGTGCCATTGTCAATATTGGCGGCATCAGCAATTTGACCCGGCTCGCACCGGGACAAGATGTCGTCGGTTTTGATTGTGGACCGGGCAATATGCTGATGGATGCATGGATACGGCGTCATCTCGGCCAGCCTTACGACAAGGATGGCGCGTGGGCTGTGCAAGGACACTCCAACCCCTTGCTGCTTGGGGCCATGCTGGCGGAGCCCTATTTCAGTGCACCGATACCCAAAAGCACAGGCCGCGATCTGTTTGACCTTGCATGGCTGGAGGCTTTACTCGGCGCGTATCCGGCATCGGCGGTCGATGTACAAGCCACACTGCTGGAGCTGACGGCTGTCAGTATTGCCAACGCCACCCTAAGCTATGCCCCGACGGTGCGCGAACTATATCTATGCGGCGGCGGCGCATTCAATCTGGCTTTGCGCCAGCGCTTGGCCGCTTTATTGCCGCAACTGCATATTAAAGACACCTCGGCCTTGGGCTTGCCGGTCCATCAGGTCGAGGCGGCAGCCTTTGCCTGGCTTGCCCGTCAACTGCTGCTGCGCCAAAGCGGCAACCTGCCCAGCGTAACCGGAGCCTATGGCGCACGGGTGCTGGGTGCACTCTATCCTCGCTGAGACGCCACTTGCCGTTATAATCGCTTTCATAAACGAAACATGATTATTGGAAGATGCGTCTCCTCAAACGTAAAGCTGTTGTCAAAAACCAGAGTTCACCCCTTTCTCCCCATTTAGCCGGCCTGCTACGCGAGGCGTGGTGGCTATTGATGGCTGCCGCCGGCCTGTATCTGGTCATCACCCTGGCCAGTTATTCGCCGGATGATCCTTCTTGGTCGCATAGCACCGAATCTACTGTCCTCGAAAACTACGGCGGCACTTTTGGTGCCTGGTTGTCGGATATCCTGCTCTACTTATGGGGCTATACCGCGTGGTGGCTGGTGGCATTCTGCCTGTGCGGCATCGTCTGGGGCTACCGCAGACTCTTCAAACCAGAGGGCAGTGCTCCGCTAGCCGGCGCAGTGATCGGCGGTTTTAGCTTATTGATGCTGGGTAGCGCCGGCCTTGAAGCCATGCTGCTGGACGGCAAGGCCGTGGCACTACCGCTGGCTGGCGGCGGCCTGTTTGGCAAACTGATAGGCGGAGGGCTTAGCCATGCACTGGGCGTAACGGGTGCAGGCTTATTGCTGATCGTGCTGTTTGCCGCCGGATTTTCGCTGTTTACCGGTCTGTCCTGGCTGGAGTTGGCCGAAAAAGTCGGCACGGCGCTGGAAGAGCAGGCACAAAGCCTATGGCAATGGGCACTTAAACAAAAATCGCGTTGGGCAGAACGCCCGGCCCTGCGGGAAACGCCGCCCGAAGCCGCACCGCGCAGCGAACCCAAGATGCGCAACCCGCCCCCTTCTACTCCTCAAAGCGTGCCCGTCGTCGAGACGCCTGCGGCTGCCGCGCCCCACCCTGCCCCTGTGCAGGCTTTTGCTATCGAACCGCCAGTGCTGGATACACCGCTGCCGGCCAAGGCGGCCAAGCCGATGCAGGCCTCGCTCTTTGCCGATCCCTCACACCAAGCACTGCCGGGGCTCGCTTTACTCGAGGCGCCCAAGGCCTTGCAGGAGCCGGTTTCGGCAGAAACAGTTGAATTCAACTCGCGCCTGATCGAACGCAAGCTGGCCGATTTTGGCGTTGAAGTGAAAGTGATTGCCGCTTACCCGGGGCCGGTGATTACCCGCTATGAAATCGAACCGGCCATCGGCGTCAAAGGGGCGCAAATCGTCAACCTGATGAAGGATCTGGCGCGCGCACTGTCGCTGGTCTCTATCCGCGTGGTCGAGACCATCCCCGGCAAGACCTATATGGGACTGGAACTACCCAACCCCAAGCGCCAGATCGTGCGTCTGGCCGAGATTATCGGTTCGCCCGCTTACCAGAACGCCACATCCAAAGTGATCATGGCCATGGGCAAGGATATTGCCGGCGCACCGGTGGTCGCGGATTTGGCCAAGATGCCGCACATGCTGGTCGCCGGCACCACCGGTTCGGGCAAGTCGGTCGCGATCAACGCCATGATTTTGTCGCTGCTATATAAGGCAACGCCCAAGGAAGTACGCCTGATCATGGTCGACCCCAAGATGCTGGAGCTGTCTATTTATGAAGACATTCCGCACCTATTGGCTCCGGTGGTCACCGATATGAAGCATGCCGCCAACGCGCTCAACTGGTGCGTCGCCGAAATGGAACGGCGCTACCGGCTGTTGTCGAAAATGGGGGTGCGCAATCTCGCCGGCTACAACCAGAAAATTCTTGAAGCGGAAAAAAGCGGCACCAAGCTGTTCAACCCGTTCTCGCTGACGCCGGAAACACCCGAACCGCTGGAGTCGCTACCGATGATCGTGGTGGTGATTGACGAGCTAGCCGACTTGATGATGGTGGCCGGCAAGAAAATCGAAGAACTGATCGCCCGCTTGGCACAAAAAGCGCGTGCCGCCGGCATCCACCTGATTCTGGCGACCCAGCGCCCATCTGTGGATGTGATTACCGGCCTGATCAAGGCCAATATTCCGACCCGGGTCGCGTTCCAGGTTTCCAGCAAGATAGACAGCCGTACCATTCTCGACCAGATGGGGGCCGAAAGCCTGCTGGGGATGGGCGACATGCTGTTTTTGCCGCCGGGAACCGGCTATCCCAACCGTGTTCATGGTGCTTTTGTCGCCGATGACGAAGTTCACCATGTGGTTGAGTTCCTGAAGACAACCGGTGCGCCCGACTACGTCGAAGGCATGCTGACGGGCGAGAGCGAAGCGGGTGGCGATGCCGGCGAGTTTGGTGTTGTCAGCGCTGATGCCGAACAGGATGCGCTCTACGATGAGGCCGTCGCCATCGTACTCAAAACCCGCAAGGCATCAATTTCTTCGGTGCAACGCCACCTGCGCATCGGCTACAACCGCGCCGCACGCCTGATCGAACAAATGGAAGCTTCCGGCCTGGTATCCGCCATGGAAAGCAACGGCAACCGTTCGGTACTGGCGCCTGCGCGGGAAGAACTCGGTTAAAGCCGCTTAAACACCCGCGCCGCAATGGCAGACGACAATAAGAGAGAATAAGCATGCACACCCATTCCCTGCCCGAACCTGACTTTCGCCATGACCAGGGCGCCAAAACCGGCATCCTGCTGATCAATCTGGGGACACCGGATGCGCCTACCGCCAAGGCGGTGAAGCCTTACCTTAAGCAGTTCCTGTCCGACCCGCGCGTCGTCGAGATTCCGCGCCTGCTGTGGTGGCCCATTCTTAACGGCATCATCCTCAACACCCGCCCCAAGAAATCGGCCGAAAAATATGCCGCTATCTGGACGAGCGAAGGCTCCCCTTTGCTGGTCCACACACAAAAGCAGAGCAAACTGCTCAAAGGCCTGCTGGGAGAGCGCGGGCACAAGCATCTCGTGGTCGATTACGCCATGCGCTATGGCAAGCCTTCGGTAGAAAAGGTGATCTGCCAAATGCGCGAGGCCGGCGTTGACCGCCTGCTGGTGGTGCCGCTGTATCCGCAATACGCCGCCTCCTCTAGCGGCACCGCGCTGGATGCGGTATTCACCACCTTGCTTAAACTCAGAAACATGCCGGAGGTGCGTACCGTTCGCCATTTCCACGACCACCCCGGCTATATTGCGGCACTGGCGGCACGGGTTTCGGGCTTCTGGTTGCAGAACGGCAGGCCGGACAAGCTGGTGATGAGCTTTCACGGCGTCCCCAAGGCTACCCTCAACAAGGGTGATCCTTATCACTGTGAATGTCTGAAAACCGGCCGTTTGCTGGCTGAAAGCCTCAAATTGAAGCCTGAAGACTATGTCGTAACCTTCCAGAGCCGTTTTGGCCGTGCAGAATGGCTGCAACCTTATACCGCGCCAACGCTACAGGCTTTGGGCAAAGCGCATACGGCTCGCGTCGATGTCGTCTGCCCCGGTTTTGTCGGTGATTGCCTGGAAACGCTGGAAGAAATCGCCATGGAAGGCAAGGAAGATTTCCTGACGGCAGGCGGCGGCGAATATCGCTACATCGAATGTTTGAATGAAAGCCCCGTCTGGATCGCAGCACTCGCTGAGATTATTGGCGATAACCTGCACGGATGGGAACGAAACGATGACTTAACGCTAAATTTGCGCACTAATATGGCAAAAAAACTCGGCGCAGCGCAATAATATTTTTATATGTTTTCCCTTAAAGAACAAGGACAAACGGCATTGACATTGCCATAGCCGATTATCATAATCATTTGATATCTGCTAGCCATGCATACGGTGCGGCAGTTATTAAAAAGTCCAACCCAGGGGAAACACCAATATGAACCATGTAGCTCGCCTCAGCCTGATTGCCGCCGCCGTAATGTCGCTGGCCGCATGTGGCAAACAAGAAGAAAAAGCCCCAGCGGATGCCGCAGCACCGGCCGCCGCCAGCGGTGAAGTCGTTGTCAAGATCGGTCAGGTTTCGCCGATGACCGGCCCGATCGCCCATCTGGGCAAAGACAATGAAGCCGGTGCCATTCTGGCGATCGAAGACTTGAATGCACAAGGCACCGAAATTGGCGGCCAGAAAATCAAGTTCGAACTGGTTTCCGAAGACGACCAGGCCGACCCGAAAATCGGTACCCAGGTTGCCCAGCGACTGGTTGATGCCAAAGTGGTCGGCGTAGTCGGCCACCTGAACTCGGGCACCACTATTCCGGCCTCCAAGATTTACTCTGATGCCGGCATCCCGCAGATCTCGCCTTCTGCCACCAACCCGGATTACACCAAGCAAGGTTACAAGACGACCTTCCGTGTGATCGCCAACGATGTGCAGCAGGGCAAGGCGCTGGGCGAATTTGCTGTTGACGGCCTGAAAGCCAAAAAAGTCGCCATCATCGATGACCGTACCGCTTACGGCCAAGGCCTGGCAGACCAGTTTGAAGGCGCTGTGAAAGCCAAGGGCGGCACCGTGGTTAAACGCGAGTTTACCAACAATACCGCAACCGACTTCAACGCCATCCTGACATCGATCAAGGGCGTACAGCCGGACGTGATTTTCTACGGCGGCATGGATGCGCAGGCCGGCCCGCTGGCCAAGCAGATGCAGCGCCTAGGCATCAAGGCCAAGCTGATGGGCGGCGACGGCTGGCAGACGCCAGAGTTCGTCAAACTTGCCGGCGAATCGGCTGAAGGCCAGTATGCGGCCAGCCCAGGCCAGCCTAAAGAAAAACTGCCAGGCTTTGCCGCTTTCAACGACAAGTTCAAGCAGCGTTTCAACGGCCAGGAAATCCAGATCTACGCGCCGTATGAATACGATGCGGTGATGGTACTGGTGGACGCGATGAAGCGTGCCGGCTCGACCGACCCTAA
Source organism: Craterilacuibacter sp. (assembly GCF_051659485.1). Lineage (NCBI taxonomy): Bacteria > Pseudomonadati > Pseudomonadota > Betaproteobacteria > Neisseriales > Neisseriaceae > Craterilacuibacter > Craterilacuibacter sp. Next base: position 8,590 of record NZ_JBOFOO010000302.1, read on the forward strand.
AGTCTATCTGCCGGAAGTAGGCAAGACCCAGTACAAGGGCGTAACCGGCGATGTATCGTTTGATCCTCAAGGCGACGTAAACAATGGTTCGGTGACGGTGTATCAGGTTAAAAACGGCAAGTGGAATGTCTTGACCACGGTCGGTGGTGCAGCGGCAGCACCGGCAGCTAGCGCTGCCCAGT
>NZ_JBOFOO010000303.1:0-3818 GCF_051659485.1 Craterilacuibacter sp.
TGAGATTCCTGGCGTTACAAAGGCCAGCTGGTAATAGGAGAAAACGAATGAGCATGCATGATCCTATTTCCGATATGTTGACCCGCGTTCGTAACGCTCAGCGTGCTTCGAAGGTTTCGGTTTCCATGCCGTCTTCCAAGCTCAAGGTCGCTATCGCTCAGGTTCTGAAAGAAGAAGGCTATATTGAAGACTTCGCCGTCGCCGGTGAAGAAAAGAAGCCTTCTCTTGATATCCAGCTGAAGTACTATGCTGGTCGTCCGGTCATCGAACGTATCGACCGTGTATCGCGCCCTGGTTTGCGTGTATACAAGGGTTCGAACGAAGTCCAAAAGGTCTTGAATGGCCTGGGCGTGACTATCCTTTCGACCTCCAAAGGTGTGATGACCGATCGCAAGGCACGTGTTGCCGGCATCGGTGGTGAGCTCCTTTGCATCGTGGCGTAAGGGGAGAGTTTAATGTCTCGCGTAGCTAAAAATCCCGTTGCGATTCCAGCCGGCGTTGAAGTTAAATTCACCGCTGACCAAATCGTTGTTAAAGGCCCGATTGGTAGCCTGTGCACTACTTTGTGCTCAGATGTTGCCATCAAGCTGGATAACAACGAGCTGACTTTCGCAGCCCTAAATGACAGCAAGTTTGCACGTTCCATGTCTGGTACGCTGCGTGCTTTGCTGAACAACATGGTGATTGGTGTTACCAAGGGCTTTGAGCGCAAGCTTCAGCTCGTAGGCGTGGGCTATCGTGCCCAAGCTCAAGGTGACGCTGTAAACCTTTCTCTTGGTTTCTCCCATCCGGTTTCCCACAAGATGCCGGCAGGTGTTACGGTTGAGACTCCGTCTCAGACCGAGATCCTGATCAAGGGCGCAGACAAGCAACAAGTCGGTCAAGTAGCCGCGGAAATCCGCGCTTACCGTTCGCCAGAGCCTTATAAGGGCAAGGGTGTTCGCTACTTCGGCGAAGTTGTGACTCTGAAAGAAACCAAGAAGAAGTAATAGAGGCACTGACATGGATAAGAAACAAACTCGACTCCGCCGCGCACGTAAAACTCGTGCTCGTATTGCGGGGCTCAAGGTGGTGCGTCTGTCTGTACACCGCACCAACTGCCACATTTACGCTCAAATCATTGATGCGACCGGTAGTGTTGTGCTTGCCAGTGCTTCCAGCCTGGAAGCCGACGTGCGCGCAAGCATGACCAATGGTGGCAACGTAGATGCAGCTGCTGCAGTCGGCAAGCGTATTGCCGAAAAAGCTAAGGCTGCAGGCGTTCTGCAGGTTGCCTTCGACCGTTCGGGTTTCAATTACCACGGCCGTATCAAGGCCCTGGCTGATGCAGCTCGCGAACACGGCCTGCAATTCTAATTCGGAGTGAAGAATGGCTAAGCACGAGATTGAAGATCGTGGCGACGGTCTGATCGAAAAAATGATCGGCGTCAACCGCGTCACCAAAGTGGTGAAGGGCGGTCGCATCATGGCTTTCTCCGCTCTCACCGTAGTTGGTGATAGCGATGGCGGCATCGGCATGGGTAAAGGCAAGTCTAAGGAAGTGCCTGTTGCCGTGCAAAAAGCGATGGAGCAAGCCCGTCGCACCCTGGTAAAAATCCCGCTCAAAAATGGCACGCTGCATCATGCCGTTTTTGGCAAGCACGGTGCTACCACCGTCTTCATGCAGCCGGCTAAAGAAGGTACCGGCGTGAAGGCTGGCGGCCCGATGCGTGCGATTTTTGACGCGATGGGTGTGCGTAACGTTTCTGCCAAGGTTCATGGCTCTACCAATCCGTATAACGTAGTTCGCGCTACGATTGATGGTTTGTTGAAGATTCATACGCCTGCTCAGATCGCTGCTAAGCGTGGTCTGGCCTTGGAAGAAATTCTGGGGGCGCATCATGACTAATGCTAAGACTGTCAAAGTGACCCTGATTAAGAGCCTGATCGGTCGCCTTGAGTCGCACAAAGCTTGTGCGCGTGGCTTGGGTCTGCGCAAGATCCGCCAGACTGTTGAAGTACTGGATACCCCTGAGAATCGTGGCATGATCACGAAGATCAACTATCTGCTGAAATGCGAGGGCTAACATGGAACTGAATACCGTTAAGCCTGGTGCCGGTGCTAAGCACGCCAAGCGCCGCGTAGGTCGTGGTATGGGTAGTGGTCTGGGTAAGACTGCTGGCCGTGGTCACAAAGGTCAGAAGAGCCGTGCCGGTGGTTTCCATAAGGTCGGTTTCGAAGGCGGTCAAATGCCTTTGCAGCGTCGTCTGCCTAAGCGTGGTTTTAAGTCGCTTTCCGCAGGTAAGACTTCTGAAGTCCGCTTGTCCGATCTGGCTGCACTGCCGGTTGACGAGATCGATCTGTTGGCTTTGAAACAGGCAGGTCTGGCAACTACGCAGGCTTTGGCTGCTAAGGTTATCCTGTCCGGCACCATCGATCGCGCTGTTAAGTTGCGTGGTCTTGGTGTGACGGCTGGTGCCCGTGCTGCTATCGAAGCTGCCGGTGGCGTCATCGTTGAATAAGGCGTAAGTACGTGGCGAATACTTCTCTAGTGGCAAACACCAATAAATTTGGTGATCTCAAGCGTCGCATCTGGTTTTTGATCGGCGCTCTGATCGTATACCGTATTGGTGCGCATATTCCCGTACCCGGGATCAATCCTGCCGAACTAGCGAAGTTGTTCCAATCGTCGCAAACGGGTCTGCTGGACATGTTCAACATGTTTTCCGGCGGAGCCTTGTCGAGATTTACGGTATTTGCCATCGGCATCATGCCGTATATCTCGGCTTCCATTATTCTGCAGCTAGGGTCTGAGGTCGTACCTCAGCTCAAGCAGTTGAAGAAGGAAGGCGATGCGGGACGTCGTAAGATAACCCAGTACACGCGTTATGCGACCGTTGTGCTCGCGACTTTTCAAAGTTTCGGCATTGCGGTGATGCTCCACAAACAGCCTAATCTGGTGGTTGTCGGTCAATGGGAGTTTTATCTCTCTACCGTAGTGACCCTGGTGACGGGTACGATGTTCCTGATGTGGTTGGGTGAACAGATTACAGAGCGGGGTATCGGTAACGGTATTTCCCTCATTATCTGTGCCGGTATCGCTTCGGGGGTGCCTGCCGCTATTGGTAAGACATTGACGCTTACCGGTCAGGGCTCTTTGCCTGTGTTGTTTGCGATTCTCCTGTTTGTCGGGGTAATTGCCGTAACCTATCTTGTCGTGTTTGTTGAACGCGGCCAGCGTAAGGTTTTGGTTAATTATGCTAAACGTCAGGTTGGTAATCGTGTGCAGCAAGGTCAGAGTACGCACTTGCCACTCAAGCTGAATATGGCTGGGGTTATTCCACCGATTTTCGCATCCAGCATTATTCTCTTTCCTGCAACGGCTCTTGGCTGGTTCGGGAGCGGAGAGGGTGTCGGCTGGTTGAAGTCGATTGCAGATAAGCTGCATCCAGGTCAACCGCTGTATGTCCTGCTGTATGCTGCGGCTATTATTTTCTTCTGTTACTTCTATACCGCCTTGGTATTCAATCCTAAGGAAACGGCAGATAACTTGAAGAAAAGTGGGGCTTTTATTCCCGGTATCCGTCCAGGCGAGCAGACTTCCCGTTACATCGAGAAGATTATTCTGCGGCTGACGTTGATTGGTGCCATCTACATTGCTCTGGTGTGTTTGCTGCCGGAGTTCCTGATCCTGAAATGGAATGTTCCATTCTATTTCGGCGGGACTTCGCTGCTGATCATCGTGGTGGTGACGATGGATCTGATGTCACAAGTGCAATCGTATGTGCTGTCTCACCAGTACGAAAGCTTGCTGAAGAAGGCAAACTTCAAGGGTAAT
>NZ_JBOFOO010000304.1:0-5929 GCF_051659485.1 Craterilacuibacter sp.
CTGGATGAACGTCAGCGCTTCTTTGTCGAACCCATGGCCAGTTACAGCGACGAATTGCGCAATTTCTACCAGAACGACCAGAAGCTGGCGGAATACCGGGTCAAGACCAGCCAGCTTAATCTGGGGGTGGGCATCAATATCGGCCTGCTGGGTCAGGCGCGGCTGGGCTGGCGCGAGACCTGGCTGGATGCTGCGCTGGAAACAGGCGCTCCCGAGCTTGGGGAGAGCAACCAGCACTTCGGCAGTGCCTATCTCACGCTAGATCTGGACCAGACGAACCGCCTCTATCTGCCGACCTCGGGCTGGGCCGCGCGTCTGGCCTATATCGACTCGCCCCAACTGAACTACGGCAACCTCTCCGGCAGCCTGTCCGGCGCGGCCCCACTGGGGCCATTGATCGTGAGCGGAAGATTCAGGGGCAGCCAGACCGTGCATGGCAGCGTCCCGTTCTACGAGGCTTCGAAACTGGGCGGTTTCCTCAATCTTTCCGGTTATGCGCAGGATCAGCTGGTCGGTGACGATATGCGCTTTGTCCAACTGCGGGCCGAAAAAATCATCGGCAAGCTGCCGCTGGGCTTGCGTGGCGATATGCGGCTGGGACTTGCGCTGGAAGGCGCCACCTTTGGCCGGCGCTTTAGCGAAAGCCAGCTGAATGGCTGGCAGGAGTCGGCCACGCTCTATCTGGGTGGAGAGACCCCGCTGGGACCGGTATTCCTGGGCTATGGCCACGCCCGGCAGGGGCCGAAGGCCGTCTACCTCTTTCTCGGCACGCCATAAGTTCACTCCCTTCCCTCGCCCTTGCCACGCCCATCCTGCTGAAGGATGGGCGTTCTGCTTTTGCCTGCTTGTATGCGGCATTTTTGCGACAAGACACAGCGACAGCAGAAATTAAATGTCCTTATGGCCATGTTTCACTAAAAAACGCCACAAATCCAACCTATATCTAGAAAGAATTTACATGATAAATGCTTGATTTTATGGCGCATGGCAGCCGAAACAGGGACACCCCGGCAGCAAACCCGCGCAAGGAGACTCTTCAATGACAACAACTCCCATCAAGCGGCTACTGGGTGCGCTGTGTCTGGCGCTTAGCAGCTTGTCCCCGGCGGGCGGGCTTTATCTTTACGAGATGGCAACTGAAGACCTGGGACTGGCCGGAGCCGGTTCTGCGGCCCGGGCGCAGGATGCATCTACGCTGGCCAGCAATCCGGCCGGAATGACGCGGCTGGACGGCAACCAGTTCAGCGCGGGGGGGCAGTTGCTGTATGGCGATCTCGATTACGAGATGGCGCGTGGCAGGCTAGAGGGGCCAGGCAATGTGATCGGCTGGCTGCCTGCTGCCAGCATTTTTTACAGCCACAGCATCAGCAATGATCTGAAAGCCGGTATCGGGCTGTACGGCAACTTCGGTCTGAGCCTGGATTTCGGTGATCAATGGGCCGGGCGCAATCTGGTCAGCAAGGCCACCATGATCGGCATGACCCTGCAGCCTACGCTAGCCTACCGTATCGATGACGCCTGGTCGCTGGGTGCCGGCCTAGGCATCAATTACGGCATTTTCTCGCTGACGCGCGATCAGGTGGGTGACCGCGGTGAAGTCACCCGGGACGACCACGACTGGGCCGCCAATGCCCATCTGGGCGCGATGTATACCCTGTCACCCGATACCCGGCTGGGCCTGATGTGGACCAGCGAGGTCAAGTACCAGTTCGATGTCGATGCCTCCGGTCAGTTGCCACTGTCCGGCATCAGCTGGAGCCTGCCTGTCAACGCGGCTGTATCCAGCCCGCAGCAGGCGATGTTCAGCGTGGTACACGCGCTGGATTCCAGATGGACCTTGCTGGGCAATCTGGGCTGGCAGGACTGGAGCCGTTTCAGCGATATGGATGTGTCTACGGCCAGTCGCAGTGTCTCTTCACGGCTGCGCCTGCAGGATACATGGCATGTGGCGGCGGGTGTCCAGTATCAATGGGATGCCCAGACCCGGCTGAATATGGGCATTGCCCACGATGACAGTATGTATGTCGACCAGGGCGATACCTCGCTGACGATGCCGGCATCGGCTACCTGGCGTTTTGGCATCGGCGCACAGCATGCACTGGATAGCAACACATCGCTCGGACTGGCCTTCGAATATGTGGATAGCGGGGAGGCGCGCGTCTCGCAGCCCGCACCGCTGGCAGGCCGTTATTCGCATCCCCGGATGTATTTCATCTCGGCCAATTACGCCCATCGTTTCTGAGCGATCGCGGCGCAAGGTCAGGACATGGCAGGTAGTGGGTTTATCACAACAGCGAGGAGAGCAAGATGAAGATGAAACAGGCAATGCTGGCCACTCTGGTGGCGCTGGGCGCAACCGCTTGCAGTACCACAGGGATGTCTGATGGCGCATCGGTCGAGAATAAACCGCGCTCGGGCTTTATTTCCAATTATTCGCAGCTCAAGCCCGAAGGGCAAAGCACGATGCGCTATATCAACCGTACGGCCAACTGGAAGGCCTACAACAAGATCATGTTCGAGCCGGTTGCCGTCATCCTGTCTGACAACCCGGAATACAGCGTTAACAGTCTCTCACCCGCCGTCAAAAAACGCATCGCTGACGGGATGCTCAATGCCTTCCGGCAGGAGCTGGCGCAGGACTTTCAGCTGGTGAATGCACCGGGGCCGGACGTGATCCGGGTGCGCAGCGCCATCACCGGCATACAGGCAACTGACCCCGCGCTGACCCCGACCGACTTTATCCCGGTCAAGGCGCTCTTTAACGCTGGCCGCGAGGTTACCGGCACGGCGCCGCGCGTGGTGGAGATTACCGCCGAGATGGAAATTCTCGACCCGAACAACCGCCAGATCGCGGCCGGTGTGGCCTCGCGCAAGGCCGATGAAAGCATTTCTCAAGGCAAAAACATCACCTGGGACGATATGGATCAACTGATCAAGAGCTGGGCCAAACGCTTTCACACTGTCCTGCTGGATGCCAAACGCGGCTAAAGCCTGCAAAAGCCACCGCCCCATCGGTCCGGTGGCTTTTTTGTGCCTGGCTCAGATACGCCAGGCGCTCCGCTTCCATGCCTGGTGCGACCAGTCCACAGCGGCATGCTGAAAAAACGGACACCTTCAACCATTGCCAAGGAGGCATGACCAGATACACATTCAATCAGCAAGCCCCTGCCGCCGCCGAAGAAGAATGCGATTCCTTCTTTTGTTACACTGGCTAGATGGGTCCGGGTGCTTCGCCCGGATGACGCGCATTATTTTGGAATTAAAATGAACAGCAAGATCAAGGCCGCGCTGGCAGTCACGGCTCTCGCAGGCGCAGGCTGGTTTTACTACACCCCTTATCTCGTGGTGCAGGGCATGCAACAGGCAGCGCAGCAACAGGATTCGGCCGCGCTATCGGGCTATATCGACTATCCGGCGCTCAAAACCAGCCTGAAAGCCGAGCTCAGAGCCCGGATGCTGCCACAAACAGGCAAGGACACGCCGTTTGCCGCCTTAGGCATAGCCCTTGCCGATCCTGTCATCAACAGCATGGTTGACGGCCTCGTCTCGCAGCAAGGGCTCTCGCTGCTATTGCAAGGCAAGGGCCAGCTTAAACGGCTGGACAGCCCGAAGGGTGCAGCAAACAGCGAAGAGCCAAGCGCACCGTCCCCCGATGCCGACAAGCCATCTGACAGTAGTATGGGCTACGAAGGCTTTAACCGTTTCGTGATCCAGACCGGCGAAGCCGGCGCAGCAAACAGCTTTGTGCTGCAGCGCAAAGGCCTGGCCTCATGGCAACTGGTCGAAATCCGGCTGCCGCAATAAGCGACTGACAGACAAAGACAAGCCGGCCATGAGTTTGCGCCGGCTCGTACTCAGGCGTCGGCCTTCTCCTGCGCCGGCTCGGCCACGACGCTGGCACGCACGGCATCAATCAGCTTGCGATAGATGCCGCCGCGACCGAGCAGGTGGGCGATACCGGACTTGACCAGCTCCGGGCGCACCTTGGGGCCGGCATCGCACAGGATCACGCGCACGCCGCGCGCCCTGAACTTGCGGCACACCTCTTCCAGCGAACGCAGACCCGAGCCGTCGATAAACGGCACCCGCTTGAGGCGCAGGATCAGCACACGCGGCTCGGTATTGGTGTTTTCCAGTGCGCTGGCAAAATTCTCCACCGCCCCATAGAAAAACGGCCCTTCGACTTCAAACACCAGCACATCGTCCGGCAGGCGCTCGACACCGTGGTGCTTGAGTTCCATATGCAGGTCTTCGCCCTTGAACTCATGCACGTCCACCGAGGCGGCCATGCGGCGCAAAAAGTGCAGCGTCGCCAGAATCACACCGATATTCACCGCGACCACCAAGTCGGTAAAGATGGTCAAGACAAAAGTAATCAGCAAGATGGCCACATCGGCACGCGGCGCATGGCGCAGCATATGCTTGAAGTGGCGGATTTCGCTCATATTGTAAGCGACCACAAACAGGATGGCGGCCAGGGCGGCCAGCGGAATATTGGCCGCTGCCGGCGCCAGAAACAGCACGATCAGCAACAGCACGGCGCAGTGCGCGATGCCGGCCAGCGGGCTAGTACCGCCGTTGCGGATATTGGTCGCGGTACGCGCAATCGCGCCGGTAGCGGCAAAACCGCCGAACAGCGGGGTCACGATATTGGCGATCCCCTGCCCCACCAGTTCCTGATTGGAGTTGTGCTTGGTGCCGGTCATGCCGTCGGCCACCACCGCCGACAGCAAGGACTCGATCGCGCCCAGCATGGCAATGGTAAACGCGGGCCCGACCAGCTCCACCAGCAGCGCCGGTGTTACCGAAGGAATGGAAAAGCCGGGCAGACCCTGCGGAATGCCGCCAAAAGCGCTGCCTATGGTGGCGACACCCTTAAAAGCAAACAGCGACTGGATCAGCGTCGCCACCACCATGGCTACCAGTGGCCCCGGCAGGCGCTTGAGGTAGGGGATTTTGGGGGTAAAGATCACCAGACACAAAGCCAGTAGCGCTAGCGCCGTGGTCGCCGGATGCAGATCGGGCAAAGACTGGATCAAATGCCAGGTCTTTTCGTGGAAATGCTCGCCGGCTGCTTTAGGCAAACCGAAAAAATCGCGCCATTGCCCGACCCAGATGATCACGCCAATACCGGCGGTAAAACCGATAATCACCGGCGCCGGTATGAACTTGATCACCGCCCCCATTTTGGTGAGTCCCATCAGCAGCAGCATCACGCCTGCCATCATGGTGGCGATCTGCAGGCCAACGATGCCGTACTTGGCGGTAATCGCCGCCAGAATGACAATAAAGGCACCGGTCGGGCCGGAAATCTGCACCCGGCTGCCGCCGAATACCGAAATCAGCAGACCCGCCACAATCGAGGTGTACAGGCCCTGCTCGGGCTTGGCGCCGGAGGCGATGGCAAAAGCCATCCCCAGCGGCAAAGCGACAACGCCGACGATCACGCCGGCGATAATATTGTTGACCCATTGGGCGCGCGTTTTAAACAGCCCGGCGTTGCGGGCTTCCATTAGGGCGATCATGGGGGCATTCAAAGTGAGTTAATTAGAATAATAGTATAAGCATTTACATATACCCTATGCGGGTAATCTGGCGACGACACCCGACTCTGGCATACTACGGCCATTGCCATCACCATCCGGACATGATGTCTCCCCTACTGCACAGTTGGCTGATCGGGCTGGCCCTATTGCTATTGCTTTGCATCCTGATGCTGGCCGGCCGCGGCGGCGATGCAGCCATACTCGCGGCGCTGGCATCGCTACGCAGCCCCGCGCTCGATATTTTCTGGCGCAGCATCACCCACTTGGGCTCGCTGTGGATTCTGTTACCGGCATGCACATTGCTGTGGGCACTACCGGCCACGCGCGCAGGCGGCCTGCTGGCACTGGCCAGCCTGATCGGCGCCAGCTTGCTGTGCAATGTC
>NZ_JBOFOO010000305.1:0-2145 GCF_051659485.1 Craterilacuibacter sp.
CGCCGGGTCAGGCGCTCCTCGTTCACCGGCAGCGAAGTCAGGCCAACACCGGCACTGCGTGCCAGTTCCATCAAACCATCAAGATCCTGAAAACGGATAGGACGAATGAACATCATGTCGGGTTTCTCCTTATTCGCCCTGCAAGGCGCTGATGCGCACTTGCTGACCGCTGGTCAGGCATAGCGCACGCGCTACATCCGGATTAAGCCAGGCCACACCATCGGCCACGGCGACCTTGCCAACCACACTACGGAATTCGGCGCACGCCGTATTGGCCAGCAGCGCCTCTTGTGCCGATTCAGGCAAGCTGGCGGCAATCTCTACCGGCAAACAGTCGTGATGGCAAAGCGTAAACAGCCTGTCTATTTCTGCCGTCAGCACCGCCCCGCCATCGAAAATATCCAGATATTGGTCGCCTTCAAAACCTTCGCGCACCAGAATATTGCAAGGCTGCTCAAACGCGGGATGAACCTGGCCGATGGCATGCTGGGCGGCATCGGGCAACAGCGGCACATAGATCGGATACGGCGGCATCAGCTCTGCCACGAAGGTTTTGCTGTGTTCGGCAAAAGCGAGCTCAACCTGCGGAAAGTCCATATTGAAAAAACGCCGCCCGATGGCATCCCAAAATGGCGACTGACCGGCCACGTCATGTGTCCCCAGCATTTCGGCAATAATGCGCCGGCCAAAGCGCTGGCGTTCGCCGGCGATCAACATCAGCCGGGCGCGCGATAGCAACTCGGCGGTATACGATTCGGGCTGCGGCTCGCAAAAGAAACCGCATAGCTGCACCATGCCGGTCAGGTCATGGCACATGTTTAACGCATGAATGCGGTTATTCACTTTTAGCGCCCGCGATGCATGCACCAGCGTTTCGCTGCGATAGCTGTAAAACGGCTCGTCGAAACCGGCCACCGCAACAATGGCAGCGGTGCCCAATATTTCACCGTCTTTCTCCAGTACCAGCATGTAGTAATCATTACCGGCATCGGCTACGGTCTCGTTGTCAAACGAGGACATCGAGCGTTGCAGCTTTTCAAACAGCTTTTCCCGGTTGGCCGGCAAACTGGTGACACCAACACCGCTGGCGATAGCCAGACGCTCGATGGCGGGCAGGTCTGAAATGGTGACTGGGCGTACGATCAACATCGTGGTCTCCCGGTTAAAACCGGTGCGCTAGGCGCACACCGGCCTGCCCGCCTGGCGGCGGGCAAAAATCCTGCAGGTATTGAGATAAGGACGGGCCGGGAACGGCCACGTCCATCAGACTTAGCTTGCCAGTGTGGCCAGTGCCGCTTCGAAGCGCTTGAGGCCTTCATCGATGTCGGCGTCGTCTATGACCAGACTAGGTGCCAGACGCACCACGCTCAGACCGGCGACCAGCAGCATCAGACCCTGCGCTTCGGCGGCCTTCAGCACATCCTTGGCGCGACCGGCGTAAGCCTCGTTCAGCACGCAGCCCAGTAACAGCCCCATGCCGCGCACTTCTTTGAATACCGGGTATTTGGCGTTGATGGCGGCAATGCCGGCGGTAAAGCGGGCATTTTTGGTGCGCACCCCCGCTAGAACCTCGGGCGAGGAAACAATCTCGATGACTTTCTTGGCTACAGCACAGGCCAGCGGGTTGCCGCCATAGGTCGAGCCATGGGTGCCGATGCCGAAACTCTGTGCCACTTTGCTGGTGGTCAGCATGGCGCCAATAGGGAAACCACCGCCCAGCGACTTGGCGGCAGACAGAATATCCGGCGTCACACCGTATTCCATGTAGGCAAACAGCGAGCCGGAACGGCCGGCACCGGTTTGCACTTCATCGAAAATCAGCAATGCGCCGTACTGGTCGCACAATTCGCGCGCGGCAGCCAAAAAGGCGGGATCGGCCGGCAACACGCCGCCCTCGCCCTGCACCGGCTCGATGACCACGGCGCAGGTTTTGTCCGAGATGGCCGCTTTGAGCGAATCAATATTATTGAACTCGAAGTGGCCGATACCGGCAGGCACCGGCGCAAAGCCTTCGGTGTACTTGGGCTGGCCACCCACGCTCACGGTAAACAGCGTGCGGCCGTGGAAAGAATTCTTGCACGACAGGATTTAGTGCTTATCGGTACTAAAGTGGTCGGCTGCATACTTGCGTGCCAGCTTGAAAGC
>NZ_JBOFOO010000306.1:0-1672 GCF_051659485.1 Craterilacuibacter sp.
GCCGCTTCGGCACCGAAGCCACCCAGCAAGACAGAGATGATGGAGCGGTTCATCGCCTTGCACATGATGTAGGACAGGATGGCACCGGAAGAACCCACGCACGCACCGGCAATGATCAGCACCGGATTATTGAGGGTAAAGCCGATACCGGCCGCCGCCCAACCCGAGTACGAGTTCAGCATCGAGACCACCACCGGCATGTCGGCACCGCCAATCGGGATGATCAGCGTCACACCCAGCACCAATGCGAAAGCCACCATCGCCAGGAAGGCGGCATGGCTATCGGTCATGAAGTACAGCGCGCCAAAGCCGACCATGGCGAGCGCCAACACCAGATTCAGCAGATGCTGGCCGGAGAAGTTGATCGCCTTGGAACCGAAACGGCCGGACAGCTTGCCATAGGCAATCACCGAGGCGGTAAAGGTAATGGCACCGATAAAGGCACCGATAAACAGCTCGACCTTCTGTACCGGGGTATGGGTTTCACCGGTGTGGTAAATCGCAGCCACCGCAATCAGTACCGCAGACAGACCCACCAGCGAGTGCATGGCAGCGACCAGCTCGGGCATGCCGGTCATCTCGACCGTCTTGGCCTTCCATGCGCCGATGCCAGCACCGGCCACAATCGCGCCGGCAATCAGCCCCATGACCGGCTTGTCCATGATCATGAAGGTGGTCACCACCGCGATCAGCATACCGATCATGCCGTACAGGTTACCGCGCAGGGCGGAGGCCGGGCTGGACAGCCCCTTCAGTGCCAGCACAAACAAAATGGCTGCCACCAGATAAAGTAGAGCAGAGATATTTTCCATCATGTCCGTCCTTATTTTTTCTTCTTCTTGAACATGTCGAGCATGCGCTGGGTGACCATAAAGCCACCGAAGATATTGATGCTGGCGAGGAAGATACCGATGGTGCCCAGTACCGAAGTAACGGTGATGGTTTCGCCACCGATATCGACCACCTGCAACAGGGCGCCGACGATGATGATGCCGGAGATGGCGTTGGTTACGGCCATCAGCGGGGTGTGCAGCGCCGGGGTGACGTTCCACACCACGTGGTAGCCGACGAATACGGCCAGCACGAAGATGGTAAAGCTGGTGATAAACGGATCAACCATGATTCGATTCCTTGTGGGTTACTTGTTGCCGAAGCGCACTTCACCGCCATGCGTTACCAGCGTGGCGGCCAGCAGATCGTCTTCCATATCCAGCTTGAAGCCGTCTTTGGAAAGCATCAGGCTGAGGAAGGTCAGCAGGTTCTTGGCGTACAGGCTGGACGCATCGGCAGCCAGCATGCCCGGCAGGTTGGCGAGGCCAACCACGGTCACACCGTTATCCAGCTTCACCACTTCACCGGCGCGGGTGACTTCGCAGTTGCCACCGGCTTCGGCGGCGATATCGATAATCACCGCACCCGGCTTCATGCCGGCCACCACCTCGGCCGAGATCAGGCGCGGCGCAGGGCGGCCCGGAATCAAGGCGGTGGTGATGATGATGTCGGCAGCTTTGGCATGCTTGGCGACCAGCTCGGCCTGACGCTGCTTGTAGTCGTCGGACATTTCCTTGGCGTAGACGCCGTCGTTGGCGGCTTTCTCTTCATCGCTCATCGGCACTTCGATAAACTTGCCGCCAAGAGACTCCACCTGTTCCTTGGTCGACGAGCGCACATC
>NZ_JBOFOO010000307.1:0-2604 GCF_051659485.1 Craterilacuibacter sp.
GGCTCATCTTTTACCCTGTCACAAGCCGGCAAACCGCTGGTGCTCTATTTTTACCCCAAAGACAAAACCCCCGGTTGCAGCAATGAAGCGGCAGCCTTCCGTGACGTGTATGCCGAGTTTCAAGCAGCCGGTGTTGCTATTGCCGGCATTTCGCGCGACAGCCTCAAGTCGCACGAAAACTTCAAGGCCAAGTTCACGCTACCGTTTGAGTTGCTGTCGGATAGTGACGAAACTGCCTGTACGCTGTTTGACGTAATCAAACAAAAAAAACTGTATGGCAAGGACGTGCGCGGCATAGAACGCAGCACCTTCGTCATCGGCGAAGGCAATGTCGTACTTCGGAGCTGGCGCGGCGTCAAGGTTGCCGAGCACGCTACCGAGGTACTCGCCTACATCAAGGAGCTATAAAGAAAGTCGGGCCGGACAAGCCGGTCGATCCCGCAAAGGAGTTTCCTGATGGCCACGCGCAAGAAAGTCCAGATCCGCAAGCTTTTCGTGCTCGATACCAATGTATTGATGCATGACCCGACCAGCTTGTTCCGTTTTCAGGAACACGACGTTTTCATTCCCATCATCACGCTGGAAGAACTGGACATGCACAAAAGCGGCATGTCCGAGGTGGCACGCAATGCGCGCCAGACCAGCCGTTTCCTCGATGAAATCATTCGTGCCAGCAATGCACCAATCGAACTGGGCATTTCCCTCGTCCTCGCCAGCAAGGGCGCTGCCAGTGGCCACCTGCTGCTGCAGACCCAGATCATCCATAGCGTTCTGCCCGCTGCAATGCCGCAGGGTAAAGCCGACAACCAGATTCTGGGCATCGTCAAGGCATTGAAAGAGCTGCACCCCGACCGAGCGGTCATACTGGTATCCAAAGATATCAATATGCGCATCAAGGCCCGGGCGCTGGGGCTGGATGCCGAGGACTACTTCAACGACAAGGTATTGGAGGACAGCGACCTGCTGTATACCGGCGAACGTGAAATCGACGCCGGTTTTTGGGAGCGCAACGGCACTGAGATCAAGTCATGGACCGAGCATGGCCGCAGCTATTACCAGATTACCGGCCCTGACGTGGAGGCCCTTTATCTGAACCAGCTTTTGTTCCAGCAGGGCGAGCAGCCATTGCAGCTTAAGGTCGCCCGACTGGATGGCCGTGTAGCAACGCTGGAAACGTATAAGGATTACAGTCACAGCAAGAACAATGTCTGGGGAATTACGGCACGCAACCGCGAGCAGAATTTCGCACTGAATCTGCTACTGGATCCCGATATCGACTTTGTCAGTCTGCTGGGACAGGCCGGCACCGGCAAAACCCTGCTCACGCTGGCTGCGGGTCTGGCACAGACACTGGAAGAAAAACGCTACAGCGAGATCATCATGACCCGCGTGACCATTCCGGTCGGTGAAGACATCGGCTTTTTGCCCGGTACCGAAGAAGAAAAAATGGCCCCATGGATGGGGGCACTGGAAGACAACCTGGACGTACTGGGACATAGTGAAGACGATGGCGGCGACTGGGGACGCGCCGCGACGCGCGACCTGATACGCTCGCGCATCAAGGTCAAAAGCCTGAATTTCATGCGTGGGCGCACCTTCCTCAGCAAGTATCTGATCATAGACGAGGCACAAAACCTCACCCCCAAGCAGATGAAAACCCTGATTACCCGTGCCGGCCCCGGCACCAAGGTGGTATGCTTAGGGAATATCGCGCAGATTGACACCCCTTACCTGACTGAAGGCAGCTCCGGCCTGACTTATGTCGTCGACCGTTTCAAGGGCTGGGCACACTCCGGCCATATCACCTTGCAACGCGGCGAACGCTCTCGCCTGGCTGACTTTGCCGCCGAAAACTTGTAGATGACACCCAGACTAGAGCTTATCCAGGCACCCGCCACCGGCGCGTCCCGCAAGGGACCGCCGCTTTTATTTATCCATGGTGCTTTTAGTGCCGCCTGGTGCTGGCAAGCACATTTCATACCCTGGTTTAATGCCCAAGGCTATGACTGCCTGGCACTCAGTTTTGAAGGCCATGGGGCAAGTGAAGGCCAACATTATCTGGCAGCCATCAGCATCGACGATTATGTCGCCAATCTTAGCCATACCATCGCCGGGCTTCAACAGGAACCGGTGGTGATTGCCCACTCCATGGGTGGCTTTGTCTTGCAGCGGCATCTGGAGAGGCATACCTTGCCTGGTGCGGCATTTCTGGCCTCGGTCTCCCCTTTGGGTCTAACCGCCTCCGCACTTAGGATGCTGACTTACACCCCCGAGCTGCTGCTGGCTCTGAATCGTTATCAAACCAAATCGGCCATGGCGGATACGCGGACTTTGGATGAAATACGGGCATTACTGCTGTCTGACGAGGCCGGTGCCGAAAACGTATTATTACTGGCCAAATGCTCGCAGCAGGAAAGCCAGCGCGCCATTATGGACATGTCGATGGTCAACCCCTTGTGGCAGCACCGTATTCATGGAGTGCCCGCGCTGGTTTTGGGCGCAGGCCAAGACAAAATCATCACCCCTGCCGATATCGAGGCCACGGCCGCCCGCTTAGGCGTCAAGGCGGAAATACTGCCGACACTTGCACATATGATGATGCTG
>NZ_JBOFOO010000308.1:0-3965 GCF_051659485.1 Craterilacuibacter sp.
ATGCTTTTCGCCGTGCAAGGTAACAGTAAAGCCAGACCGCTCAAATGGGCGCACACCTCGCCCAGCGAAGCCGCACCTAACACCACGCAGCCTTCGACCCGGGCCGCTTCGGCCGCATTTTGCTGCGGCAGAATAAAACAGTGCCCGGCTGCTCGTGCCTTAAGCGCCATCGGCAAGACACCGCGCACCGGGCGCAGCGCACCATTCAAGGCCAGTTCGCCGGCAAATTCACAGCCCTGCAGCGACGCAACAGGGATCTGGCCGGAAGCGGCAAGCAAGGCCAGCGCAATCGGCAAGTCGAAGCGGCCGGACTCTTTTGGGAGATCGGCCGGCGCCAGATTGACGGTGATACGCCGCGCAGGAAACTCAAAGCCGCCCATCAGCAAGGCCGCGCGCACCCGCTCACGGCTTTCCCTGACCTCGGTGTCCGGCAAGCCGACCAGCGTGAATGAGGGTAAACCATTAGAGAGATGCACCTCGACCACGACTTCAGGGGCATCCACACCATTCAGCGCCCGGCTGATGGCGACGGCCAGCGACATGCCTTGTTAGGACAGGCCGAGGTTTGCCTGCTCCTCGTCCGAACCGGCGGCCGGACCAGTAGCCGTTTCCAGCGCCGACAAACGGGCTTCCAGGCCGACAAGCTGCTCGCGGGTACGCGCCAGCACCTCTTGCTGCACGTCGAACTCTTCGCGCGTCACCAGATCCATTTTGGTAAACGTCGCCGCCATCATGGCTTTGATGTTTTTCTCGATGTCTCTGGCCGGGCTCGCGGCTATCGTCTCGTTGATTTTGGCACTGATTTCATCGAACAGTTTTTGGCTCAACATCACAACACTCCTTGATTTCGTCATGGTTCCAGAGATGGAGTGTAGCAAAGCCGGCCCTGTCGCGGACAGCCGGCAAAGCCGAATCGGTGCCTGAACCTGCCAGCATCAACACCTGACACCACCAGATGCACCAATACCGTGCAAATGCGCTGCCCATTATCGGGCATCACCTGCCCCACGTCGGCATTCGCCTTGCACCAAGCCACGTTAGCGCACAGCTCTCAAGCTGGCACGCTTTCTGCATATAGCAGGATGGAAGCATGAAAAATGGTACGCCAGACGCATCACGGACACACAGGAGACTCAGATGAAATTGATTACAGCCATTATCAAGCCCTTCAAACTGGATGAAGTACGCGAAGCCCTGTCGGCCATCGGCGTACAGGGCATTACCGTCACCGAGGTCAAAGGCTTTGGCCGCCAGAAAGGGCACACCGAACTCTACCGTGGCGCCGAATATGTGGTGGATTTCCTGCCCAAGGTAAAACTCGAAATCGCCATCGAAGACAACATTCTGGATCAGGTCATCGAAGCCATAGAAAACACCGCACGTACCGGCAAGATAGGCGACGGCAAGATTTTCGTGATGAATCTGGAACAAGTCGTACGCATCCGGACCGGTGAAACCGGCTCCGACGCCGTCTGATAGCGACCAGCAGCAAGGGGAGAACACAACATGAAAAAATATTGCACACTGGCGGCCCTGATGGCGAGCCATGCACTACCTGCAGTGGCGGGCAGCGCACCTGAATTGGTCGCAAGCAGCACCATCAGTGCTGGCGACACAGCCTGGATGATGACGTCGACGGCACTGGTCCTCATGATGACCATTCCCGGTCTGGCGCTGTTTTACGCCGGCATGGTCAGAAAGAAAAACGTACTGTCGACCCTGATGCAGAGTTTCGCCATCACCGCACTGATGACGGTACTTTGGGTCGTGGTCGGCTACAGCCTGGCCTTCACCCCGGGCAACAGCCTGATCGGTGGCTTTGACCGTATCTTCCTGGATGGCCTCACCTTCCTCAAGGAGGACGGCAAGCTGACGGTGCACCCGCTGGCACCGACCATTCCGGAGGCGCTGTTCATGATGTTCCAGCTGACCTTCGCCATCATCACCCCGGCGCTGATTACCGGCGCCTTCGCTGAGCGCATGAAGTTCTCGGCCATGCTGATCTTCATGACTTTGTGGTCGCTACTGGTCTACGTACCGGTCGCCCACTGGGTATGGGCACCGGGCGGCTGGATGTTCGACGACGGCGTACTGGACTTCGCCGGCGGCACGGTGGTGCATATCAATGCAGGTATCGCCGGTCTGGTGTGCTGTCTGGTTCTGGGCAAACGCGTAGGCTACGGCAAAGAAGCAATGGCACCACACAATCTGGTGCTGACCCTGATCGGTGCCTCCATGCTGTGGGTAGGCTGGTTCGGCTTTAATGCAGGCTCGGCAGTCGCCGCCGATGGCCGCGCAGCCATGGCGATGATGACCACCCAGATTGCCACCGGCGTGGCGGCACTGGCCTGGATGTTTGCCGAATGGGCACTCAAGGGCAAACCTTCGGTACTGGGCATTGCCTCCGGTGCAGTCGCAGGTCTGGTTGCCATTACCCCGGCCGCCGGCTTCGTCGATGCCAAGGGCGCGATGATTATCGGGCTGGCTTCAGGTCTCATCTGCTACTGGGGCGCCACTGGCCTCAAGCATATGATGAAGTACGATGACTCTCTGGACGCCTTCGGTGTGCATGGTATCGGCGGTATCGTAGGCGCGCTGCTGACCGGCGTACTGGCAGTCAAGGAAATCGGCGGCGTAGAAGGCAGCCTGCAAACCCAGGCCATCGGCGTGGTGGCTACGGTGGTGTACTGCGGCATCGTGACCTTTATCCTGCTCAAAGCCATCGATCTGGTCATGGGCTTGCGCGTCAGCGAAGAAGAAGAACGCGAAGGGCTGGACGTACGCCTGCACGGCGAGCGAGTGGATTAAGCGCGAAAAAGTGTTATAGCGTTGGTAAGGGACTTGGGGCGCTACGGCGCCCTTTTTTTATGGATAGAATCAGGGCGTGGTTTTAATTTCCGGCTGGAAATCAAAGCCACGCCCTGATGGGTCTTACTTGACGATACGCAGATTAGGCCGCCCTGTCGGACGTGGCGGCTCGTCTTCCGGCTCGAAAACAGCCGCATCCGAAACTTCGGGCTGCACGTTTTCGTCCTGAACCGCATGTAGCCCAGCGGCAGCAGGCTCCACCTCGAACCCCATGCCCTCGCCGGTTTCACGGGCAAAAATCGACATCACATTGCCAACCGGAATCCATAGTTCGCGCGCCAGGCCACCGAAGCGGGCAGTAAACGAAATCCAGTCATTGTCGATGTTCAGCCCCTTGCAGGCCGAAGTACTGATATTGAGCACGATCTCGTTATCCTTGACGAACTCCAGCGGCACGCTGGTGCGTTCATCCACCCACACCATCAGATGGGGCGTATAGCTATTGTCGTTGCACCATTCGTAAATGGCACGAACCATATAGGGTTTAGTGCTCGTACTCATCATTCTTCCCTTACTTGCGCATCGCCTTTTCGGCTGGCGTCAGCGAGTCGATAAAGGACTGGCGCTGAAAAATACGCTCGGCGTACTTGAGGATAGGTGCAGCGCTCTTGCCCAGATCGATATTGTAATACTCCAAGCGCCACAGCAACGGAGCGATCGCCACATCGATCATGGAGAAGTCGTCACCCAGTACGAACTTCTGCTTGCTGAAGATAGGTGCAATCATGCTCAAGCCGTCGCGGATGGCTTCACGAGCCTTGGCCGCCTCTTTAGGCGTAGCCCCCGCTTCCAGCGTTTTTACGTGGCGGAACAGCTCCTGCTCGAAGCTGAACATAAACAGACGGGCACGCGCGCGCATCACCGGATCGGCCGGCATCAGCTGCGGGTGCGGGAAGCGCTCATCGATATATTCATTGATGATGTTCGATTCATGCAGGATCAGATCACGCTCGACCAGGACCGGCACTTCGTTGTAAGGATTCATCAACGCCAGATCTTCCGGCTTATTGTGCAGATCCACATCGATAATTTCGAAATCCATGCCTTTTTCGAATAGAACGATGCGGCAGCGCTGGCTGAACGGACAGGTCGTGCCG
>NZ_JBOFOO010000309.1:0-17168 GCF_051659485.1 Craterilacuibacter sp.
TGGTAAATTACCCAGCAAAATCATCATGCTATATAAAATGTAAATCATATTACGCGCCTGCTTCCCTAGCTAAAAAACACCGGCACACCATGCCAATAACGCATACAAAAAAAGCACAGCCGCGAGAAAAAATTCGGCACAAGCACATCACAACCGTCGTTAAAAAGAAAAAATTAGTCGCAAATTTGTAATTAAAATATCAACGATAAGCGCTGCGCCACGAACAAAGAAGAGGAAATTATCAAGCACTCTTCTTTTCAGGATTGCCACGCAATAGCCCCCTCACACACAGCACAGAAAAAATGCCACGCTCCGCAAGCTGGAGAGTGGCATTCTGGTCAATGCAGGCTGCAAATGGCGCTTATCCGGACACAGCCGTATCTTTGGCCAGAAAGAATGCATCGGAAAAAAACGCGTCCTCAAGCAAAGCACGCTTATGCGTAAAACTGCTATGTGCCGCCTCGACCATGACCGGGGCACCACAGGCATACACCTGATAACCGGACAGATCCTTGAAATCGTCCAGCACCGCCTGATGCACCAGACCGTGCCGGCCTTGCCATTGATCTTCAGGCAATGACTCGGACAGAACCGGTATAAAGGTAAAGTTGCTGTTTTGGGCTTGCCAGGAACCGGCCAGCTCGGCCATATACAGGTCGGCCAGCGTACGCGCCCCCCAGTAAAACACCATGGGGCGCAGGGTGCCGTGATGCAGGATATGCTCGACAATGCCCTTGATCGGTGCAAAACCGGTACCACTGGCAATGAAGATAATCGGCGTATCAGAGTCTTCGCGCAGGAAGAAAGAACCCAGAGGCCCCTTGAAACGCATGATTTCACGCGCCTTCATCTGCGTGAACACATAATCGGAAAAGCTGCCGCCAGCCTGATGGCGGATATGAAGCTCGAGAAAGGCATCATCGTGCGGCGCATTGGCAATCGAGAAGCTGCGCTTCTTGCCGTCTTTCATCAGGATATCAATATACTGCCCGGCTTTGAATTGCAGGCGCTCAGACGCAGGCAGCTTGAGTTTCAACACCGCCACATCGTGGATTTTTTCGATGCTGTCCACCCGGCAAGGCAGGGTCTTGATCTGGATCTCCCCTGCGCCGGGCACCTCGCGCACCTCGATGCTGATATCGCCCTTGGCCCGGGCACAGCAAAACAAGGCCATGCCTTGTTCACGCTCAGATGCTGACAAGGCTTTGTCCTGATAACCGCCCTGCTCTACTTCTCCACTGACAACCTTACCCTTGCATGCACCACAAGCACCATCACGGCAACCGTAAGGCAGGGCGACGCCTGCGCGCAAAGCACCCTCCAGTACGGTTTCATGCGCTTCAACACTAAAGGTATGTCCCGACGACACGACATTGACCCGATTTGTCATTTCTTTCCTCGACTTCAATCCAGCTAGAATAGGCACGATGCGAACACTGCTTATCATCGGCTTTGGCGATATCGCTTGCCGTGCCACCCCTGCCCTGAGCCGTCACTGGCGCCTGCTGGCCATGGTCAGAAACAAAGAAGGCGCCGACAGGGCGCGTCTTTTGGGCGTCACCCCCATCAACGGAGATCTGGACGATCGCAACTCGCTTGAACGGATAGCCGGTCTCGCGGATGCGGTCCTTTACTGTGCGCCCCCTGCCAGTGCAGGGCACAGCGATAGCCGCATGCACCGATTTTTATCTGCAATGGCTAAGGCCAAAAGCATAACACAGCACCTGGTCTATATCAGTACCAGCGGGGTATATGGCAATGCGGCGGGTGCCTGGCTGAATGAAAGCGCCCTCCCCTGCCCGACATCCGCGCGCGGCAGGCGCCGGCTGGATGCCGAACAGCAACTACGCCAGTTTGCAGCGCGCCACGCAACAAAGCTCACGATTTTGCGTGCGCCGGGCATTTACGCCGCCGAACGCCTGCCCTTAAGCCGCATCATCAATGCCACCCCCGCAATCCGGCATGATGAAGACAGTTGGAGCAATCACATCCACGCCGATGATCTGGCCATGCTGTGCGTGGCTGCACTCAAGCACGCTAGCGGCATCCGCAGCTACAATGCCTGTGACGACACCCCAATACGTACGGGAGAATGGTTCGATCTGGTGGCCCATGCTCATGCCCTGCCCCGCGTACCGCGTCTGACGCGAGCAGAGGTCAAACAACAGGTTTCGCCCATGCTATGGTCTTTTCTGGCCGAGTCGCGCCGGCTGGACAATAGCCGCATCAAGCGGGAGCTGGGCATCGCCCTGCAATGGCCGGATGTTTACCACTGGATAGCGCAATACAGGCCCGAGAAAGGGCCAAGCTGACAGGCCGGCCTCGCCTTCACCCGCAGCTTTCGGTAACATCGCGTTTTTTCGAAGTTTTTGGCACTGAGAATCATGGAAAATCCGGCTTACCTGCGGCACATCCGCAGCTTTGTACTACGTCAGGGGCATTTGACCCAGGCCCAGCAACGTGCGATGGATGAAGGCATGCCCAAGTGGGGTATCAGCTACCAGAACTCGCTGCTTGATCTGGATCAGCCATTTGGCCGCAGCGCACCCAAGATTCTGGAAATCGGCTTTGGCATGGGCACGGCGACGGCAGAGATTGCCGCCGGCAATCCGGACAAGGACTATCTGGCAGTAGAAGTGCACTCGCCAGGCGTGGGCAATTTGCTCAAGCTGATAGGCGAGCAAGAACTGAGCAATCTGCGCATTATTCGTCACGATGCCGTCGAAGTCATCGACCACATGCTGGCAGATGCCAGCCTGGACGGTATCCACATTTTCTTCCCCGACCCTTGGCACAAAAAGCGCCATAACAAGCGCCGCCTGATCCAGAGCCCGCTGATTGCCAAACTGGTCACGAAGCTCAAGCCGGGGGGCTATTTACACGCAG
Organism: Craterilacuibacter sp.; assembly: GCF_051659485.1. Classification (NCBI taxonomy): domain Bacteria; kingdom Pseudomonadati; phylum Pseudomonadota; class Betaproteobacteria; order Neisseriales; family Neisseriaceae; genus Craterilacuibacter; species Craterilacuibacter sp. The sequence continues at coordinate 2,887 of NZ_JBOFOO010000309.1, forward strand.
CGACCGACTGGGAAGACTACGCTATCCAGATCATGGAAGTATTCAGCGCAGAAAATGAGCTGGAAAATACGGCCGAGGCTTATGCTCCTCGCCCTGACTATCGCCCGCTAACCAAGTTCGAGGCACGCGGCATTCGTTTGGGGCATGGGGTGTGGGATGTGATCTTCCGTCGCAAGGCTATCTGACGCAAAGGCCACAATAGCTGAAACAACGCAAAGGCTGCCACTTGGCAGCCTTTGGTCATGCGGAGCACTCAAGCAGAATGCACCGCCAGCAGTGCCTCAATATCCGGCAATAACTCGTGCGGTTCAACCGCAGGTTCGGCACGCATCACCACCCGCCCCTGCCTGTCCAGCAGGAACTTGGTGAAATTCCATTTCACCGGGTGCGGGTGCGCGGTATCGGCCTGCGTCAACCAGCGCCATAAGGGGTGTGCATTCACTCCGTTGACATCCGTTTTGGCAAACAAGGGAAAGCTGATGCCATAGCGTGTCTGGCAAAACTCGGCGACCACCGCTTCTGTATCAGGTTCTTGACCGCCAAACTGATTGCAGGGGAAGCCCAGCACGATCAGGCCTTGCCCAGCAAGATGACGATACAGCTCTTCCAGAGCTGCATATTGCCGGGTATAACCGCACTCGCTGGCGGTATTCACCACCAGTACCACCTTGCCCGCCCACTCGGATAAGGCAACATTACGGCCGTCAATCAGCCGCGCAGAGAAGTCTTTCAAGGTCTGCATGCTTCTTGCTCCTTCACGTATAATTTTCCGCTTACCATTGTGGACGACACCATGTTCAATCCCAGCCGCCAGGATGCCCGCCGCTTCTTCTTTGATACTTGGGCCAAACACAAAGCCGGCATCGCCCTCTCCGATCTGGAGAAAATTGCCGCCACCACCTTGCTGGCACACCCTGAGTACCATCACATCGTAGACAATCCACAGGATTATCTGGAGCAGGAATGGACACCGGAGATGGGGCAAAGCAACCCCTTTATGCACCTGGGGCTGCATATGGCGATTGAAGAGCAGCGCGCCATCGACCAGCCTTTTGGCATACGTTCTCTTTACGCCCAATTGGCCTTGCGCCATGGCGACGAGCACAGAGCCCAACATGACATCATGGAATGCCTCGGTGAAATGATCTGGCATGCCCAGCGTTATGGTGGCGGTCCGGACGTCAACCGCTACATTAGCTGTGTACGCGGCAAACTGGGCATGGGCGAAGAGGATACGCGCAGGCTTAACCCCAACGAGCCCCAGCAAGCCGGTTAATCCCGCTTACACCACACGGTTCTGTCGTCCGCCGGCGACAAAAGAAGCAATATTGGCCACCAACTGGCCGGCCAAGCGGCTCATCGCCTCCTGGCTGGCCCAAGCCACGTGCGGCGTGACAATCAAATTCGGCAAACGGGCTCGCAACAAGGGATGGTCACTACGGCCAGGCTCTTCGCTTAACACGTCAAACCCTGCCCCTCCCAACTGGCCATATTTAAGCGCGGCAACGACCGAGGCCTCGTCCACCAGGCCGCCACGGGCAGTATTAATCAGGATAGCGCCGGGCTTTACACGCATCAGTTCGGCCTCCCCCAGCATGCCGCGCGAGTCTTCACTCAAGGGGCAATGCAGCGACAGCACATCGGACGTAGTCAGCACCGTATCGAAGTCGGTGTAACCATCCCGCACCACAGCCACGCCACGGCGCTCGGCAAACACCACCTCCATACCGAAGGCTCGAGCCCGCGCCGCCAGCGCCAGACCAATGCCGCCACGGCCGAAAATACCCAGCCGTGCACCGGATAGATCACGTACCGGCGAAGCAAACAGACAAAAATTAGCTGATTTTTCCCACAGACCGGCAGCGACATCACGCTGGTAAGCCGGTAGATTGCGGCGCAAAGCCAGCATCAGCATAAAGGCGTGTTCGGCAACAGAGTCATCCCCATAGTGGCGAATATTGGCCACTGCAATACCGCGCGCCTTGCAGGCATCCAGATCAATGTGGTTTACGCCGCTCGCCGCGACAGCAATCATCCTGAGTCCGGGCAACTCGGCCAACGCCGCCGCATCGATTGCGACCTTGTTGGTAATCACGATATCGGCACCTTGCGCTGCCGCGACAAGCGCAGCAGGAGTGCATGACGGGAACTCTTGCCAAGAGTGGGGAAAATCGGGAGAAGGAACCGGGACAGGCAGGCTGCCCCGGTCAAGAAAGACAATGTGAGGAATCATTCAGCGCTCATAGGTGATGATGGCGCGGTAGGCATGCCATGTCGACAACCCGATCAGCGGAATCAATACCATCAGGCCGATAAAGTAAGTGGCAAAACCTATCGCAGTCAGAATCACGATAATAGCGGCCCAGCACACCATCGTCATCAGATTCTTGTATACCGCCTGTGCGCTCACCACCATGGCGGAAATGGTGTCGATTTCCTTGTCCAGCATCATCGGAATCGCGACCACGCTGACAGAAAACACGACAATGGCAAAGACCAGTCCGGCACCGAAATATGCAATCAGAAAAGCCAGATGCTCCGGCGACCACGCCTCGGCCACCAGTATGGCCAGTGTCGGGGCACTAGTATCGTAAAAAAGCGCAAACATCAGCAAGGAAACACGAAACCAGCCGAACACCAACACGGCCAGCAGCGCTGCATACAGCGTAAAACTCGGGATATTGGCACGCCACGCCAGCATACTGTGCAGCAGGTTGATACGCGTACCCTTGAAGATTTCCAACTGGCGGGCAATATCGTACAGGCCGATAGCCAGAAAAGGACCTGCCAGCAGGAATAGCGCCGACAGGGTAATCACGACCTCAGGCGCATCTTTAAAGTAGAGCACCAACAGATAGCCCATGATCACGAAAATGGCACCATAAAAAATGGCATCGACAGGTGCTTTCTTGAAGTCGCGCCAACCCAGCTTGAGCCAATTAAGGGTATCGGCCGGCGAGACATGATGTACGACCGGATGGTCGCGGGATGGCAGGTGTGCAATGTCCATCGTGATTTCCCTTGCTGCTAGGTGTGGGTAAAGCCGCCTGTTTTCTTTATATGCCAAGCTGGTGATAACGCATGATTTTTTAGCGTATAAACGCTATGCAAAGAAAAAAGCCATGCATCCATAGCCGGACACGCCGGCAAACAAGCGTGTAAAATCCGGTTTTTGGCCAATGCCACAGGAAGGAAAAACATGAGCAAGGAACTGATCATTGAAGAGGTGGTAGTGGGCGAAGGCGCGGAAGCCGTCGCGGGGCAGGACGTTACCGTACACTACAGCGGCTACCTGACAGATGGCAGTAAATTCGACTCCAGCCGCGATCGTTACCAGCCATTTTCCTTTCCCTTGGGTGCAGGCCATGTGATCAAGGGCTGGGACTTGGGCGTGCAGGGAATGAAAGTCGGTGGCCAGCGCAAACTGACCATTCCGGCCGAACTGGGCTATGGCGCACGCGGCGCCGGTGGCGTGATTCCGCCAAATGCTACGCTGGTGTTTGATGTAGAGCTGCTATCTGTAGGCTGATAAGCCCTGCTCCAAAGCAAAAAAACCATCACACTCAGTGATGGTTTTTTTGCTTTGGCCTTGCAATCAGGCTTTACGCCGCTTGCGGCGATACCATAAACCGCCCAGTACCAGGGCAAGCAGTGCCAACACCGCCAGAATGCCATATTGGCCACGATGTACCCACACCATTAACTGATCAATATTGCTCGCACCAAAGTGGCCAAGATAGACCCACACCGGCACCGAAATCAGCGCTGCCAGGCCATCAAGCAGCAGGAAGCGCCAATAGGAAATGCGCCGGCTCATCCCTGCGGTCAGAAAGATGGGCGAACGCAGGCCAGGCAAAAAGCGCGCAACAAACAGCACCCAGTTACCGTATTTGCTAAATTTTTCCTGTACCGCCTCGAAGCGCTCCTTGGTCAGGATGCGGGCAATCGGCCTAAATTGCAGCACACGGTCGCCGAATACACGACCCATGGTGAACATGATGCCGTCACCGATCAAGACGCCAACCATACCGACGGCAAACATGGTGTGCACGTTGGTATAGCCGAGACCGGAAATAATGCCGCCGGCCACCAGCGTGACATCCTCGGGAATCGGCAAGCCAAAACCACACAGCAACAGCACCAGAAAAACAGCCAGATAGCCGTACGATGCAAATAAATCGAGTAAGACCTGAAGTATATCCATGTCAGTGAAGTGCACTCATGCCGTTAGCCGGAAGCGAAAAGGGACAGTCATGCCAGCATTGCCCCCATCCATAAACAGCGGCTTATAATAACACACCTCTCCTTACGAAAAAGCTGACATGACACGCCCGATCCGGCTCGAGATCGACCTTGCAGCGATCCGCCATAACTATCTGCAATCCAGACAACAAGCACCTGCGGCACGCGCCTATGCGGTCATCAAGGCAGATGCCTACGGCCACGGGAGTCTGGAGGTCGCCCACGCGCTGGCCGATATTGCCGATGGCTTTGCGCTTTTAAATCTAGAGGATGCACTGCGTCTGCGCCAGGCCGGTATCCGTCAACCGATGACGCTACTGGAAGGCGCATTCGATCTGGAAGATACGGTGCGCATGGCAGAAAACCGCATTGCCGGTGCGGTACACAGCCCGCACCAGATCGCCTGGCTTGAGCAACTGGAGTCTGATCTGCCTTTCGAGGCCTGGATTAAGGTCAATAGCGGAATGAACCGTCTGGGCTTCAAGCCGGAAGCCACCCTAGCGGCAGGCGCGCGGCTCGCAGCAAATCCTGCCGTCAAGCTCACCACCATCATGACCCATTTCGCTACCGCCGATGATGAGCGCGGCGTGGCCGAACAATGGGCATGCTTCGACCCTATCGCACGCACCTCGGGCCTGGCCATCAGTGCCGCCAACTCGGCGGCAAGCTTCCGCCACCCGCAGACCCATGGCGATGCGATCCGTCCCGGCATTACGCTTTACGGCTGCTCGCCCTTTGATGACGCCAACGGTCTGGCGCTCGGTCTAAAACCCGGCATGACGCTATCGGCCGACATCATTGCCGTGCAGGATATTCAGGCCGGCGATATTGTCGGCTATGGAGCCATGTTCAAGGCCGAGCACCCCATGCGCATCGGCATCGTGGCGTGTGGTTACGCTGATGGCTATCCGCGTGTAGTGCCCAGCGGCACGCCGGTACTGGTCAACAAAAAGGCAAGCCGCACCGTTGGCCGTATATCCATGGACATGCTGGTGGTTGATCTGAGTGAACAGCCTGATGCCGGCATCGGCAGCCGGGTCACGCTATGGGGCGAAGGCCTGCCGATCGAAACCATTGCCCGCGCTGCCGGCACGCTGGGCTACGAGCTGATGTGCGCCATCTCGGCCCGGGTGCCGCGCACTTATCTATCCGCCTGAGGTTTGCCAATAAAAATCCCGCGATCAACGCGGGATTTTTTTATCAGCCATCAAAAGCGGAATCAGGCTGCCGACTCAATCGCGGCGGCGATGGATTTGGCGCAACGCTCGGCCAAGGACGCATCATCCGCCTCGACCATCACCCGCACCACAGGTTCGGTTCCGGATGGGCGCAAGACCACGCGTCCGCGCCCTGCCAGTTCCTTTTCTGCCTCCGCCAGCGCCAGCATCGAAGCCTGCTTCCAGTCCTGCCCCTTGAGGCGGACGTTGATCATGGTTTGCGGGAAAGGCTGCCAGTCGCGGCAAATATCGAGCAGATCCTTGTCCAGCTGTGCCAGACTGGCAAACACCTGCAAACAGGAAATAATACCGTCACCCGTGGTGTGCTTGTCCAGACACAGCACATGGCCGGAAGCCTCGCCGCCCAATTGCCAGCCGTTGGCATGCAGCAGCTCCAGCACATAACGGTCGCCGACCTTGGCACGGGCAAACTCGATACCGCGCTCCTGTAGCGCCAGCTCCATGCCCATATTGGTCATCACGGTACCGACTACACCGCCTTTAAGCTCGCCACGCGCCGCACGCGCCCTGGCGATCACGTAAATGAGCTGGTCGCCATCGTAAACCTGGCCATGGCGATCAACCATGATCAGCCGGTCGCCATCTCCATCCAGTGCGACGCCATAGTCGGCCTCGTGCTGCAATACGGCGGCCTGCAGGGTCTTTGGATAAGTTGCACCTACTTTTTCATTGATATTCAAGCCATCCGGATCACAACCCAGCGTGATCACCTCGGCCCCCAGTTCGTGAAAGACATTTGGAGCGATGTGATAGGTTGCACCATGGGCGCAATCAACCACCAGCTTGATCCCCTTGAGATCCAGCTCGTTAGGGAAACTGCTCTTGCAGAACTCGATATAACGCTCGGCGGCACCATCGATACGGCGTGCACGGCCCAGCTCGCTCGAAGGCTTGGTCTCTAGCGGATGCTCGAGCATGGCTTCGATTTCCAGCTCAAGCGCATCGTCCAGCTTATTGCCGCCTTCGGCAAAGAACTTGATCCCGTTATCCTGAAACGGGTTATGCGATGCCGAAATCACGACACCGGCCTCCAGCCGCAGGGCACGCGTGAGATAAGCAATACCCGGTGTCGGCAACGGGCCGGTCAACAATACATTCACTCCGGCCGCGGTAAAGCCGGCCTGCAACGCAGCCTCCAGCATATAGCCGGAGATACGGGTGTCCTTGCCTATCAGTACCGAAGGGCGATGACTACCATCATGATTCACCAAAACCCGGCCGGCGGCATAACCCAGCTTCATGACAAACTCAGGCGTAATCGGCGCCTTGCCTACTTCTCCACGCACACCATCCGTACCAAAATATTTGCGGCTCATTCCCTTGCCCCTTGCTACGCCGAACATCAGCCCGGCCGGATAAATCAACAATGCATTTTCTCACGACACCGCAGATGGCGTCATGCTGTTCAATGCTGCCCAGAGCTGTAAAGCCTGACGTGTTTCCTTGACGTCATGCACCCGGATAATTTTGGCGCCGCGATGCACGGCTTCCAGTGCCGCGGCGACACTGGCGCCCAGCCGTTCGGCCGGATTCGGCTCGCTGCATATCGTCCCCAGCATGGACTTGCGCGATAGCCCCACCAATAGTGGAACACCGGCGCGCTCTTCGATAGCTGCCAGGCCCGAGAGCAAGGCCAGATTATGCACCAGTGTTTTACCGAAACCAAAACCGGGGTCCGCCAGCAAGCGCTTGCGCGCCACACCGGCCTGCAGGCACAGTTCGACACGCGCTGCCAGATAATCACCAACCTCAGCCACTACATCACCGTACTCGGGGCGCTGCTGCATGGTGCCGGGATTACCCTGCTTATGCATCAGGCAGATACCGGCCCCTGATCTTGCCACCAGCTCCAGTGCGCCCTCGTCTTCCAGCGCCGACACATCATTGATCAGGTCGACGACACCTGCGCTAAGTGCCGCGCGCATCACACTCGCCCGCCGCGTATCCAGAGAAACCGGCACCCCTAATCCGCTAACGGCTTCCAGCACAGGCAGCACCCGCGCCAACTCCTGCTCCGGAGACACATAAGGTGCGCCGGGACGGGTTGACTCGCCGCCGATATCCAGGATATCGGCACCTTCTGCGATCAGGCTGCATGCATGGGAGATCGCAGCATCGCGGCAATCATAGCGGCCGCCATCGGAAAACGAATCGGGGGTCACATTCAGGATACCCATCACCAACGGGCGGGAAAGATCGAGGACAAAACGCCCGCATTGGAAATTTTTCATTACTGGCTCAACGCAAAAAGGCGGCAGTTTTCACTGCCGCCTTAAGAAAAATAGAACAGACTGCGGGCTTACAGCTCCTGAGCCGGCGTCACGCTAGGCGCTGGCGCTGGGCCACTAGGCTTGTCATCCGACTTGGGCGGCGTAAAACCGGAACCTGGCTTGGGCGGCCGTGGTTCATTACCTGCCATAATATCGTTGATCTGGTCGGCATCGATGGTTTCCAGTTCCAGCAAAGCCTTGGTCATGGCTTCAACCTTGTCGCGGTTGTCATCCAGCAGCTTGCGCGCCAGCGCATACTGCTCGTCGATGATGCGGCGAATTTCACAGTCCACCATCTGCATGGTCGCTTCCGACATATTCTTGTGTGTCGTCACCGAACGGCCAAGGAAGACTTCACCCTCGTTCTCGCCGTAGACCATAGGCCCCAGCCTATCGCTCATGCCGTAGCGCGTCACCATATCGCGCGCCATTTGCGTGGCACGCTCAAAGTCGTTGGATGCACCCGTGGTCATCTGGTTCATGAACAGTTCTTCGGCAATACGGCCACCGAACAGGATGGCGATACGGTCCATCAAATAACCGCGATCATACGAAAAACGATCCTGCTCCGGCAGTTGCATGGTCACACCCAGCGCACGACCACGCGGAATAATAGTGACCTTGTGTACCGGGTCGGACTTGGGCAGCAGCTTGGCGACCACAGCGTGGCCCGACTCGTGATACGCCGTGTTTTTCTTTTCTTCTTCGGTCATCACCATGGAGCGGCGCTCGGCGCCCATCATGATTTTGTCCTTGGCTGACTCGAGGTCTTCCATGTCCACCAGACGCTTGTTGCGGCGTGCGGCAAACAGTGCGGCTTCGTTGATCAGGTTGGCAAGGTCGGCACCGGAGAAGCCCGGCGTACCACGTGCAATCACTTCGGCGTTCACATCGGCGGCGATAGGCACTTTACGCATATGCACGTTCAGAATCTGCTCTCGGCCACGGATATCCGGTAGCGGCACCACCACTTGACGGTCGAAACGACCCGGGCGCAGCAAGGCAGGATCCAAGACGTCGGGACGGTTGGTGGCAGCCACCACGATCACGGTCGAATTGGTCTCGAAACCGTCCATCTCGACCAGAAGCTGGTTCAGCGTCTGTTCACGTTCGTCGTTACCGCCGCCTACACCCGCACCACGCTGGCGGCCAACGGCATCGATTTCATCGATAAAGATGATGCAAGGCGAATTCTTCTTGGCCTGCTCGAACATGTCGCGCACACGCGCCGCGCCCACGCCGACAAACATCTCGACGAAGTCGGAACCGGCGATGCTGAAGAACGGCACCTTGGCTTCACCGGCAATGGCCTTGGCCAGCAGGGTTTTACCGGTACCTGGCGAGCCCGCCAGCAAGATGCCGCGCGGAATGCGTCCGCCCAGACTCTGGTAGCGCGTCGGATCGCGCAGGTAGTCGACAACTTCCTTGACCTCTTCCTTGGCCTCGTCACAACCGGCCACATCGGCAAAGGTAATCACATTGGTGTCCTGATCCAGCATGCGCGCCTTGCTCTTGCCGAACGAGAACGCACCACCTTTGCCGCCACCTTGCATCTGGCGCATGAAGAAAAACCACACGCCAATCAACAGCAGCATCGGGAACCAGCTGATGAATATGCTCATCAGCATCGATGGCTGCTCTTCCGGCTTGGCACCGAAGCGTACGTTATTTTTAACCAGATCATCGACCAGACGATAATCGAAAGGCGCAAAAGTGCTGAAACCGGTACCGTCGGTACGCTTGCCCTTGAGCCACTGGCCACGCAGCGGATCACCCTCGATAGTCAGGGACTGCACCTTGCCGGACTCGACATCGCTGACGAACTGCGAATACTCGATCTGGTTCTGTGTCTCCTGACGCTTATTGAACTGGTTGAACACAGTCATCAGTACCAAACCGATGATGACCCAGATGGCGATATTCTTGCCTATGTTGTTCACGCGAGCCGACTCCTTTGTGCCCTGACGGTTATGCCTGAATAGCTATTTCGATTGTAAACTGCCCTAACGGCGATGTCAGCGTCGACCTTTACCCAAAAGGTAAATTTCGGTAGATCTATCACGCGATGCCTTGGGTTTACGCGAGACCACTTCACTGAAAACTTCTCGCATAGCCTTGAGATAGGGCTGGAATTCGCTGCCCTGAAAAACTTTGACTAGAAAATTGCCGCCGGGTTTCAATTGCTCGCGCGCAAATTCCAATGCCAACTCGCAAAGATGGAAGCTTTTGGCCTGATCCATGACGCTCATGCCGGAGATATTGGGGGCCATATCCGAAATTACAAGGTCCAATGCGCGCCCATCCAGCAGATCGATAAATTGGTCCAACACCTCTTCTTCACGAAAATCACCCTGAATGAATGAGACATCGGCAATCGCGTCCATCGGCAGGATATCCATAGCAAAAACCTTGCCCTTGTCTCCGACAATACGGGCGGCAACCTGCGACCAGCTACCCGGTGCCGAACCCAGATCCGCCAGCACCGTCCCCGGGCGGATCAATTTATCCTTGTCGTTGATTTCCATCAGTTTATAGGCAGCTCGGGCACGATAGCCATCCTGTTTGGCCTTGTGTACCCAATGATCCTTCACATGCTCGGACAACCATTGATTGCTGCTTGTACTTCTCTTCATATTTCAAACCTGTCATTGCATGCGGAGATTACGCCAAAAAGACGGACATAAATGGCCAAGTGACTGTTTATCTGCCAATTTCAGCGTATTGTTTGGGCAAAAGGCTACAGTTTTTAGTAGAATCCCGTTTTGCTTTGGAAGCTACACCATGAAAATCGAACTCTCCACCTTCGAGCGCACCTACCTTAAAGGGCTGGCGCACCAAATTTCACCTGTTGTCATGATAGGCAACAGCGGCCTGACCGAGTCGGTGATGCGCGAAATCGCAATCAGTCTGGATGCGCACGAACTGATCAAGATTCGTGTCCAGGGCGATGACCGCGCTGCCCGCGTCGCACTCTATGAACAAATCTGCGAGCAACTTGATGCGGCGCCGGTACAACACATCGGCAAATTGCTGGTCTTGTGGCGGCCATCGGACAAAGAGCGCATTGCCTTGCCTAAAAGCAAAAAAGCACTCAAGGCCATGCCCTGATTGCCAGCCTAGCCAAGGCTAAAGAAAAAAGCGGAGGCTTGCCACCGCTTTTTTTGCGCCTAGCAAGATAAAAACCGTACTTCAGCTATCACGCCTTAACACATACACCAGAGCCAACAGGCTTTGTACCAGGTAAATCAGGCTGGAAATGGCGTGCCACGTTGCAAAACCGCCACCGAACAATCCTTCCGCCGCCTGATTCATCGACAGTTTGAGGTCGGCAATAATGGGAGAAACGGCAAAGTGGTTAATCACGGTACACAAGACCATCCCGAACAATAGCCAGAAAGTGCCCTCCTTCACCCCGCGCGCACCGATGCGCCAGATGTACTCGGCCAGCAAGAATACCCCGCACACCAGCCCGACCCATGAGATATGGCTAAATAGCTTACCCGCGACCATCCCGGCTGTCGGCTTGTCCAGCACCGAAAACAGCACCGGTGCCACTAGTAAACCAATGACCCACATCCCGCCCACCCAGAGCGTCTTCGTTACCGCGCGCAAACCATCCATGCCTACCCCTTTATCCAGAATCGACAGCAAAACGCGCCACTAAGGCGCGTATTATTTTTTAGATATATTTAACGTCGAGTATTTCGTACTCGCGTATGCCGCCGGGCGCCATCACCTCGGCTACATCCCCCGCTTCCTTGCCGATCAGCGCGCGCGCGATAGGCGAGTTCACCGAAACCTTGCCGACCTTGATATCGGCCTCATCGTCACCCACGATCTGGTAAACCACGGTCTCTTCGCTTTCCAGATCCATCAGTTCCACTGTGGCGCCAAATACCACACGGCCGTCGGCATCCAGCTCCAGCGGGTTGATAATCTGGGCATTGGACAGTTTGCCTTCCAGTTCGGCAATACGGCCTTCAACAAAAGACTGACGCTCTTTAGCCGCATCGTACTCGGCGTTTTCCGACAGGTCACCGTGCGAACGTGCTTCGGCGATGGCCGCAATCACATCCGGACGCTCCACACTTTTCAGGCGCTGCAGCTCTTCTTTCAGCAGGTCCGCACCGTACACGGTCAACGGGACTTTGATCATTCTTTTCTCCACTGGCGGTCTTGCCGCCCTCAACAAAAACACAAGCCGCAGTCCTCGGGACGGCGGCTTTGCGGATAGATTTTTCTGGATTGTACCGGCAAAACGCATGCACAACCAAGTGCGACACGCGTTTCAGCCGGTAAAACTCAGTGTTTGATGCGGGCGTGCAATTCCTGCAAGCTATAGATGCCAAATTCATCCAGCTGCAGACCGACACACAAGGCTTGGGCACCGGCCAGCGTAGTCGACTGCGGAATGCGCGCCTGCAAGGCCGAACGGCGGATAGAGTGGCTGTCCTGAATCGCCTGACGCTTCTCGTCGACGGTATTGATCACCAGCGCAATCTCGCCATTCTTGATCATGTCGACAATATGCGGACGCCCTTCCGCCACCTTGTTCACCACCTGCACGATCAGGCCGGCGTCCGCCAGCACCTTGGCCGTACCGCGGGTCGCACACACGCCAAACCCCAGCCGTTGCAGCTCGCGGGCCACTTCCACGCAACCATTCTTGTCGCTGGAACGCACCGACACAAAGACCTTACCGGTACGCGGCAAGGTATCACCAGCAGCCAACTGGCTCTTGACGAAGGCTTCGGCAAAGCTGTTGCCGACCCCCATCACTTCACCGGTCGACTTCATTTCCGGCCCGAGTATGGTGTCTACACCCGGGAATTTGATGAAGGGGAATACCGCCTCTTTCACTGCGTAATAAGGCGGAATCACCTCGGCGGTAAAGCCTTGTTCGATCAAAGAAATACCGGCCATCGCGCGGGCGGCAATCTTGGCCAGCGGCGCGCTGGTTACCTTGGATACAAACGGCACGGTGCGGCTGGCTCGCGGGTTCACTTCCAGTACATAAATGGTATCGCCCTGAATCGCAAACTGCACATTCATCAGGCCGATGACATTCAAGGCACGCGCCATGGCGATGGTCTGGCGGCGAATCTCGTCCTGCACCGCCGGGAACAGGCTGTAAGGCGGCAAGGAACAGGCCGAGTCGCCGGAGTGCACCCCCGCCTGCTCGATATGCTGCATGATGCCGCCGATCACCACATTCACGCCATCGGACACGCAATCGACATCGACTTCGATCGCATCGTTGAGGAAACGGTCCAGCAGCACCGGGCTGTCATTCGAAACCTTGACCGCTTCGCGCATATAGCGCTCGAGGTCAGCCGGTTCGTGCACGATTTCCATCGCACGGCCACCCAACACATAAGACGGGCGCACCACCAGCGGATAGCCGATTTCCTCGGCCAGACGCATGGCGTCGGCCGGCGTACGCGCCGTGCGGTTAGGCGGCTGCTTGAGTGCCAGTTCCTGCAGCAGCTTCTGGAAGCGCTCGCGATCTTCGGCCGCATCTATCATATCCGGGCTGGTGCCGATAATCGGCACACCGGCCGCTTCCAGCGCACGCGCCAGTTTCAGCGGCGTCTGGCCGCCATACTGCACGATCACGCCCCACGGTTTTTCCACATGGCACACTTCCAGTACGTCTTCCAGCGTCAAAGGCTCGAAGTACAGGCGATCGGAAGTGTCGTAGTCGGTAGACACGGTCTCCGGGTTACAGTTGACCATGATGGTCTCGAAACCGGACTCGCGTAGCGCCAGCGCCGCATGCACGCAGCAATAATCGAATTCGATGCCCTGACCGATGCGGTTGGGCCCGCCGCCCAGAACCATGATTTTCTTGTTATTGGTCGGGCGCGATTCGCACTCTTCCTCGTAGGTCGAGTACATATAAGCGGTATTGGTGGCAAACTCGGCCGCGCAGGTGTCGACGCGCTTATACACCGGGCGCACATTCAGTGCCCAGCGCTTGGCGCGTACCCCGGCCTGATCGGTGCCCAGCAACTGGGCCAGACGGCGGTCGGAGAAGCCCTTGCGCTTGAGGCGGAACATATCCGCGTACTCCAGCGCCTCGACGCGGCATCCGGCCAGCGCCTTTTCTTCCGCAACCAGGTCTTCGATCTGGGCCAGGAACCACGGGTCTATCTTGCTGACGGCAAAGATATCGTCGCGCGACAGGCCGATACGGAAAGCGTCGGCCACATACAGGATGCGATCCGGCCCCGGTGTACCCAGTTCGTGACGGATGACTTCCTCGCTGACCGTCTGCTCGTCGAAACCGGACAGACCGGTCTCCAGGCCGCGCAAGGCTTTTTGCAGCGATTCCTGCAGGCTGCGCCCCATCGCCATCACTTCCCCCACCGACTTCATCTGGGTGGTCAGCCTGTCATCGGCCAGCGGGAATTTCTCGAAGGTAAAGCGTGGAATCTTGGTCACGACATAGTCGATGGACGGCTCGAACGAGGCCGGGGTCGCACCGCCGGTAATATCGTTTTTCAGCTCGTCCAGCGTGTAACCCACCGCC
>NZ_JBOFOO010000310.1:0-2781 GCF_051659485.1 Craterilacuibacter sp.
AAGTGAGTCAACGATAAAGCTGCTGGATGCTGGAAAAGTCCTGTCCGCCATGGCCGGCAGCGATATGTTTTTCAAACAGGGCATGGGCCAGCGCCCCCAGCGGGGTATCGGCATGAGCCGCATGCGCGCTATCCCGCGCCAAACCCAGATCTTTCAGCATCAGGCTGCCCATAAAGCCCCCGTTATAGTCATGGCTGGCGGGGCTGTTCGGCATAATGCCCGGCCACGGGTTGTAAAGCTCCAGTGCCCAGTTCCGTCCCGAACTCTTGCTCATGATGTGAGACAGCACCGCCGGGTCCAGACCGTTTTTGACGCCCAGTGCCAGCGTTTCGGCTGTTGCGGCCATCAGAATACCTAAAAGCATATTGTTGCAGATCTTGGCACTTTGCCCTGCGCCGTGCGCGCCGGCGTGAAAGATGTTGTGTCCCATGGCGGCCAGCACCGGCTGCGCCCGCGCTAGATTCCCGGCATTGCCGCCGACCATAAAGGTCAGGCTGCCCGCTGCCGCGCCTGCGGTTCCGCCGGAAACCGGCGCGTCCAGCATGGCAATGCCGCGTGCGCGTGCATTATCGGCAAGGCGGATGCTGGTGGCCGCATCGATGGTGCTGCAATCGATAGCCAGTGTTCCGGCACCGAGTGCCGGCAGCAACTCCAGATATAAATCCTCGACATGGCGTGCCGCCGGCAGCATGGTGATGAGTATGGATGCGCCGTCAATCGCCGCGCGGGCACTGGTAGCCAGTTGGGCACCGGATGCGGCCAGCGCAGTCATGGCTGGCGTGGACAGATCGTACACGGTCACATCAAAGCCCTTGGCGGCCAGATTGCCGGCCATGGGCCCGCCCATATGTCCCAGGCCAATAAAGGCAATTTTCTCCATCGCTTGTTCTCCTGTTTACAGTTCGGCCAGCGGGTGGTTTTCTGCTGTCCATGGCGAAATGAAATGACTGGCAACGGTCCTGGCATCCATATCGGCGATATGCTTGACGCTCCATGCCGCTTGCCTGTCCTTGTCTACTAGCAAGGCGCGCACTCCCTCGCGAAAATCGGGGCGGGTGCAGAAGTTGACCGATAGCGTCAGCTCCATGCGCAGCACCTCGGCCAGCGACAAATGGCGTGCCCGGCGAAAAATTTCCCAAGTCACGGCGGCAGACACCGGGCAAGCCGCCGTGAAGCTGGCTGCCGCACTAGCGAGCCAAGGGTCGGTGCCGCCATGCGCCAGCAGCAAGGCTTCGGCGACTTTGGCGAGGCTGCCGCGGTTCATCAGCTGATGGATGGCAATCAGGCGTGGCGCCACCGGTGACGGTGGCAGCGCCTGCGGACAATCGTCTTCCAGCGTATCCAGCAGGGCGCTGACGGTGGCGAAATCATCATCACCCTCCCAGGTTGCGGCCTGTAACGCCGATAGCAACTGCGGATAACTGTCTCGGCCAAGTACGCAATCGGCCAGATTGGCGATCAGGGCATCATGTGCATTGATGGCGGCGCCGGTCAGCCCCAGGAACAGG
Source organism: Craterilacuibacter sp. (assembly GCF_051659485.1). Lineage (NCBI taxonomy): Bacteria > Pseudomonadati > Pseudomonadota > Betaproteobacteria > Neisseriales > Neisseriaceae > Craterilacuibacter > Craterilacuibacter sp. The sequence goes on from NZ_JBOFOO010000310.1 coordinate 1,509, forward strand.
CCGAGTCTGGCCGGCATGCGCTGCAAAAACCAGCTGCCGCCCACATCGGGATACAGGCCTATGCTCGTTTCCGGCATGGCTATACGCGTGCTGTCGGTGGCGATGCGGTGGCTGGCGCCGGCCATCAGGCCCAGTCCGCCGCCCATGACGATGCCGCTGCCCCACACAATGACCGGTTTGGGGTAGGTATGAATGGCGTAGTCCAGCCGGTATTCATCGGCAAAAAAGGTCTGCGCCTGCGGGTTGGGGTGGCGTGCATCCTCAAGCAGCGCCGCACGCAAGGCGCGTACGTCGCCACCGGCACAAAAAGCCTTGTCGCCGGCGCCGCGCAGCAGGATGCAGCATATCAGCGGGTCCTGGCGCCAGCGCGCAAGCTGCACCGACAGCAGGGTGATCATGCTGTGGGTGAGGGCATTGAGGCTTTTTTCGGCATTGAGTGTGGCCACGCCGATGCGCTGGCCGCCGGTAGTGGTGAGGGTGTCGAATAATACGGGGCTATCCATCATTGTCCTTTTGGATATGGGGTCTGTTCAGGGCAGGAAAATGACGGCTGCCATTGAGGTGCGCGCTTTTGCAGGAAGGCGGCGATGCCTTCTTGCGGGTTGGCGCCATCAAACAGGCCGACAAACAGCTCGCGCTCCAGGGGCAGGTTCAGCGCCGGCGCATTGAAGCGCGCGCGCTGGATCAGCGTTTTGCAGGCTGCCACCGCGTCCGGCGATGCACTTACTGTTTTTTCCGCTAGCGCCAATGCGGCGGCACAGGCCTCGCCCGGTGCGACCACTTCCTCGACAAGGCCGATGCGCAAGGCGCTTGCAGCATTGATGCGCTCGCCCAGCAATATCATGCGCTTGGCCCAGCCTTCACCGACCAAGTGGGGCAATAGCTGGGTGCCGCCGGCGCAGGGCAACAGCCCCACCGCCGCCTCGGGAAGCGCCATATGCGCCGTCTGTTCCGCGATGCGGATATCGCAGGCCAGTGCCACCTCCAGCCCGCCGCCCATTGCATAGCCGTTGATGGCGGCTATCGTGACGCCGCGCCAGTTTGAGAGCGCCTCGAAGGCGCGTCCGAACAGGCGCGAGAGGTCGCTTGCCGCCGCGTGCGAGCCGTCGGCAAACTGCTTGAGATCGGCCCCGGCACAGAAAAACTTGCTGCCGGCGCCGGTCAGCACCAGCGCCCGGGTAGCGGGCTGCGCCTCAAGGTCGCAAACCAGCTGCTGCAGTGCCGTCAGGCTTGCTGCGGTCCAGGTGTTGGCCGGCGGATTGTCCATCACCAC
>NZ_JBOFOO010000311.1:0-8436 GCF_051659485.1 Craterilacuibacter sp.
CCGTCGGCCACCATGCCGGTGACCACTGCAATCTGCTCGACCTTACCGTCCCGCACCCGCCACAACCACGATTTTCCGGCGCGCTCGAACAGCGCCGCGGCCGGCACCGTCAGCGCGGCGGCTTTGCGTGCGACCACGATCTCGGCCGAGACGGTCATATTGTGGGTCAGAAAATCGGGCAGCGTGTCCGGCAACAGGATGGCTTCCAGCGTGCCGCGCTCCAGATCCACCTGCGGCGCAATACGGCTTAGGCGGGCGGCAAACGGCGCATCCGGCCAGGCATCGGCCGCCACCTTGGCCGCCTGCCCGACTTTAAGCTGCGCCAGATAACGCTCGTCCACATCAAGACGGATCTCGGTCTTGCCATCGGCGGCAAAGGTCAGTACCGGCTTGCCGGCACTGACGAGATCGCCCACCTCCACCTCGCGCGCAATCAGGCGCCCGGCGGCCGGCGCCAGAATGCGGGTCTGTTCCAGCCGCGCGCGCGCCGCCGTCACTGCCGCCTGCGTCACCGCCACGCGCGCACGCGCCAACTGCACCTTCTTGTCTTCGGCGTCGAGGGCGGCGCGGCTGATAAAGCCCTGTGCCATCAGGCTTTGCTGGCGGGAAAACTGGCGCACGGCTTCGGCCAGCGTGGCACCGGCCTCGCGTGCATTGCCCTCGGCCTGCGCCAGCGTGGCGGCGGCTTCGTCGGATTCCAGCAGCAGAAGTAGCGTCCCGCCGGCAACGGCAGCGCCCTCGGCCACCGGTGTCGCCAGCACACGCCCGGTCAGGGTTGCGCCCAGCCGGCTTTCTTCGGCGCTGCTGACATGGCCGGTGGTGACGATGGTCTGGGTCAGCGGCCGGGCCGCTACGCGGATGACGGCAACTTCGGGGCCATATAGCAGGCGTGGCAAAAACCAGGCGGCAGCGCCCAGCATGATCAGTATCAGTAACAGGATAAAACGGGAGCGTCCGGTCATGGGGAGGCATATGCGCTTAGAATGATGGCTTCTTTTTACCACAGCACACGCACCGGGACAGCCATGAATCACACCCTGTTTGCCGACAATCTCGCCAGCCTGCCCGAATGCAAGCATCTGACCGGCCTCGAACTCCTAGACGAGGACGGCCATTGTGTCGCCAGCTTGCTTAATCAGCCGGGCACCACCGGCTCGGTGCGGGTCTACGCCGCACTTGGCGCACGCTTTGGCATGCTGACGCCGGAAGCGGCACAGGCCGGTATCCTGCTTTATGCCGAGCACAGCCGCGACGCCGAACTGCACCCGGGCAAGCACCCGAATATCGACCGCCTGTTTGCCATCGCGAGCGGTGAACTGGGGACGCTACACATCATCTCCCAGCAATAAGCCTGTTGAATCCGAATAAAAAAAGCCGTTCCCCTGATTAGGGCGAACGGCTTTTTTAGCGACAGGACGCCGGCCAGACTTACATAAAGAAAACGTAATTCAACGCCAGGCTGGTCAAGAGTGCACCGCCCATCGGCACGCTAGTACGCCTGACAATCTCGAATGGCGAGATCTTGGCGATACCGGCGCAGGCAATCACCACCGCCGCAATCGGCGACACCGAACGGCCGATACTGGACGCCAGCTGCATAGGCAGCAGCATAGTCACCGCAGACACGCCAAATTTGGCGGCCACTTCCGGCGCCAGCGTGGCAAAACTGAGGAAGGACGCGTTACCCGAGCCCATTACCACCGCCGCGCCCATAATCAGCGCCACCAGCACCAGCGTCATGAAGCCGCTCCCCAGACCGGCACCATCGGCCGAATGCAGCAGTGCCGAGATCGCACCGACCGCCTTCAGCGACTCGGCAAACAGTTCGGCACAGACAATCAGCGCCACCACCGGGCCAAATACCTTACCCATACCATCGAGGAAGCTGGACAAACCGGCAAACGAGGTACGGATCGAACGGGTACGCACCAGTTCGCACGCCATACCGATAAACACCGTCAGCAACATACTCACTTCGACGCTGACCTTGATGTCGCTGATCACCAGCTTGGAGAAGATCATCATCAGCGCGAACGGGATCACCGGCAGCAGGCCGTACCACGCTGGCGCCTGTAGCGTCTCGCTGCCCTGCTCTTCCAGCTCGGTGTGTTCGCCGCGATGCTGCAGCGGATCATAGCCATCCTTGCGGTCGCAATGGCGCTGCCACACATAGTGCAGCACGGTGGTGACCGCCAGCATAGGCACCACCAGCCACACCTGATAATCGACAAAATAGGTGGTCGGGTCCAGCAGCGACTGGCCGGCGGCAAAGATCGCATTGGCCTGGGTCGGCCCGATCTCGAAGGCCTGCGTGGTCACGATCACGCCGCAAGCCGAAGCCGGGCTGATACCCAGATTGCGCATGATGGGATACATGGTCACCATCAGCAGCAAGCCCAGACCGGTCGCCGAGCTGACGAACAAGGAGACGAACACGCCCACCAGATAGCAGATCGCCAGCATCGCATAGCTGGACTTAATGCCCGCGACCGGCTTGACCGCGACCCGCACCAAGGCCTGCGACGCACCGATATGCGACATATAGGTGGCAAAACCGGCCACCGCCATGATGGTGAGCCCCAAGCCTGCGGCACGATTGGAAAAGATGCCGTTAAAGACTTCAAACAGGTCGAACAGCGCAAAACCGGTACTTTTGTCCGCCGCCAGAATAGGGTGTATCCCCATCCAGTAAGCGACGGCAAAGATGGACATACCAGCCAGTGCCAGCACCGCCTGCGGGTTGTAGTCCTTGATGATGCCGTAGATCACCAGACCCAGCACCACCACTACAAAGAGCAATTCCATGGCTAGTCCAAATCGTAAAAATCAGAATTTTATTAAAATCTGATTTTTGATGCTTGATACGGCTCAAATAAAGTCGGATGCCTCGCTTATTAGCGACACCTCCGCCCTCAAATTCTCCATTGTCCTGAATAAATAGATTGTTTTATCTATTAAGCGTATACAGCCGCAGTTCAGGCTCATCCGCATACAGCGCCACCTTGCCTTCATAACGCAGGCCCAGCTTTTCCAGCAGGCGCTGCGAGGCGATATTGCCATCATCGGTAATACCCAGCAGTTGCGGCAAGGCCAGTACCTGCAGGCCGTAATCGCAACAAGCCCGGGCCGCCTCGTAACCATAGCCCTGACCCGCATAGGCCGGCAGCAGCGCAAAACCGATATCGGTCGCCGGCAAGACTGCGCGCCGTATCAGGCCGCAAATGCCGATCGGCGTATCGCCATCCCGCAAAGCCACACGCCACAACCCGTAACCCTGCTCAGCGTAGCTGGCCTGCGGGCCTTCGGCCAGATAGCGCAGTGCGTCTTCGCTATTGCGTACCTTCTTGTCGCCGATATTGGCTAGAAAAGTCGGGCAGTTCAGCAACTCGACCAAAAACGCCGCATCGGCAGCGGAGAGTTCGGTCAGGCGCAGACGGGGGGTTTCCAGCTGGAACATGATTTCTCCAAGACAAAAGACGAATGAAAAACGCCGCCCTAAGGCGGCGTCGGCATCACGCGGTATTACTTGTAACGCGGCGGCAGCAGCAGCGCAGGCACATCACGCTTGGCGTGCGGCTTGCGGTCGTTGCGCCCCGCGATGCGCGGCGAATCCGGCTGATCGCTACGGTCAGACTCGTCGAAAGCCTCGACACGCGGCGGATGCACCAGACGCACCAGCTTGCGTGCGGTGAACTCGGTACGATCCGAGCTACGGTCGGTGCGCTCATAACGCTCGGTGCGGCGTAGCGGCTCCTTGCGCTCCGGCCGTGCGGCAAGCTCGCGTTTTTCTGCCGGACGGCGTTCAATCGCGCGCTCTATCGGGCGGCGCTCGGGCACACGCGGCGCATCGGTATGGTGTGCCGCCGGCTTGGCCTGGGTTTGCGGCTGCAGCCACGAAGGCTGGAAGCCTTCTACCGATTTTGGAACCAGCTTCTGGCGTGTCAGCTTTTCGATGCCTTCATGCTGCTTTTCTTCGCCTTGCGCCATAAAGGTAATCGCCACACCGCTGGCACCGGCACGACCGGTACGGCCGATACGGTGCACATAGTCTTCCGGTGCATTGGGCATCTCGTAGTTGACCACATACGGCAACTCGTTGATGTCCAGGCCGCGCGCGGCCACATCGGTGGCCACCAGCACCTTGATCTCGCCAGCCTTGAACTGGTTCAGCGTTTCCAGACGGGCGCTCTGAGCCTTGTCGCCATGAATCGCTTCGGCGGAATGGCCATCGCGCTTGAGGTCACGCGCCAGTTGGTCGGCGGAGATCTTGGTTTTGCAAAAGACGATCACCTGCCCCATTTGCCGCTCGCGGATCAGGAAAGACAGCAGGTGGCGCTTGCGGTAGCTATCGACCTGATACACCAGCTGTTCGACATCTTCATTGGTCGAGTTCTGGCGCGCCACTTCTATGGTCTGCGGGTTCTTCATAAAGTCGGCCGCCAGACGCTTGATCTCGGGCGAGAACGTGGCCGAGAACAACATGGTCTGCCGCTCTTTGGGCAACAAGGCCAGAATCTTGCGGATATCCTGAATAAAACCCATATCCAGCATGCGGTCGGCTTCGTCCAGTACCAGAACGTCAACGCGGTTGAGCATCACCGTTTTCTGGCCGACATGGTCAAGCAGACGGCCCGGGGTGGCGATCAGGATTTCCACGCCACTACGCAGCGCCTGCACCTGCGGGTCCATATTGATGCCGCCATAAACGGTGGTGGTTCTAAGCGGCAGGTATTTGGTATACAGGCGGGCATTCTCGCCCACCTGATCGGCCAGTTCACGCGTCGGGGTCAGGATCAGCGCACGCACCGGGTGCATGGCAGGCGATGCACTGGAACTGGCAAATTTTTTCAGGCGTTCCAGCATCGGCAGTACAAACGCGGCCGTCTTGCCGGTACCGGTCTGCGCGGCCGCCATCAGGTCACAACCGCTCATCACCAAAGGAATGGCCTTGGCCTGAATCGGTGTGGGCTCGGTATAGCCCAGCTCATCAATAGCCCTCTGAATTTCCGGTGAGAGGCCAAGCTCGGCAAATGTCATGTTCAGCTCCGGCAACCCCGCCCTCTAGGCAAGGTCGCAATGAATGATCAGAAAACAGCAACGCCGCTCCCTGCGGGGCGGCGTCAATTAGCAGGGTCAACCCCCGCTTCAGATTCAGGCAAACAGCCCGGTAATAGTCAGTAGCAGCAACAAGGCCAGCCACAGCAGCACGGCGCGCCAGATCAGGCCTACGGCACTTTTCAGGTACTGCGGATCGGCTTCGTCGCCGGTGCCCAGCTCGGGGCGGATCTTCAAGCTGTAGTCCTGCCTGAGCGGATCGCCCAGACGCACACCAATCGCGCCCGCCGCAGACGCCAGCAAGATACCCGAGGTGTAGTTGCCCCAGGTACGCGCTTGCGAGCGCCAGCAGTAGATCGCATCCTCGAAGTTGCCCATCACGGCAAAGCTGACCGAAGTCAGGCGGGCCGGCAGCCAGTCCAGCCACAGGCCAAAGCGCGCGGCAAAACGACCAAAAGGATCTTCGTCGAAATTACGCTCGCCCCACTTCTGCGCCAGCATACTCGCCAGCCGGTATAGCAAGGCACCGCTAGGCCCCGGCAGCAAGACAAACCAGAACATGGTGCCGAACACATGGCGATAGCTGTCGAGCACGCCCTGCTCGATAGCCAGACGCGAGACTTCATTCACCGACATATCCGACGTCGGTTGCCCGGTCCAGGCCGCCAATGACAGGCGCGCATCGTGATCACGCCCCTCGGACAAAGCCAGGGAAATCTCGGAAAACGCACTGGAAAAGTGGCGGAAGCCCATGGTCAGATACAGCATCAGCACGTTCCACGCCAAAGCCAGCGCCGGATTGAGTGCATAAAGACCATAGTAGATAGCCAGCGACAACAGGACCGGCGGCAGGATAGCTACCAGCCACGCCACCACGCCATGGCGTTCAAAGCCGGCGTTGAAGTTGCGTTCGAGGTGGTTGGCATAGCGGACGAACAGCAGCCACACCCTGTTTCGGTTACCCAAGGGCCGGATCTGCTCCAGAGCCAGCGCCGCAATCAAGGAAAGCAGAATCATGAGTTCAAGGTGAGTGATTGAGGGTTTTTGATGCCTGCAGAAGATACCACAAAGCGCCGCCCCGTGGCAGGCGCGCTGCGTTTCAGGCCGAACCCAGCCGGCGCGAACCGGAAAGCTTGTCCGGTACACGCCCGCTACGGCCATAGCCTTCATTCTGGCGCACCGCACTGGACAGGGTTTCCAGCAAGGCTTCGGCCATCACGCCACGCTCGCTGGCCAGTGTGGCATTCATGTCATTGTAAACACGGGCGCGCGTCAACTCGGACTCCAGCGCCAGCCAGGCACGGCGGGCGGCTTCGTCGCCGGACAGCCAGAGATTCAGGGCATCGGGGGTATCGAGGCTTGCCGCCACCTGCATCGCCAGACGCGGAGCCGCCAAAGCGGCCAGCTCGGCCAGCAGCATTTCTTTTTGCGTAGACAGGCGCAGCAAGGCGGTCGCATCCAGTGCCAGCAGCGCACGCTGCTCCTCGACCAGAAAAGCACAGAGCTGACGCATCAAGGTCAGCTCTGCCTGACAACAAGCAACAAATTCGGGACTATTCATTCACAGGCAGACTTATTCACGCGCCAAGAGTTCCTGCGCCGAACTGATCAGGCTATCGGCAATCGCCTCAGGCTTGATCTGGTACTGTCCGGAACTGATGGCATTACGGATGGATTCGACCTTGGCCGCGTCAAAAGCCGGCTCGGACTTGGCCGCTTTTTCCGCCGCCTGCAATTGGCTGGCCAGCGGATTGATGGCAACACTCTCCCCTGCCGGGCGGCTCTTGCCTGCCGCGGCGCTGTTTTCAGGCTTGGCCGGGCGCGGCTGTGCCGAGTAGGCGGCCAATGCTTTGCTGGAGGAGTCGATTTTCATGCTGCTTCCTTCGTACTGCGGGCTATTGATTCAATATCGTCAACTTGCGGCATTTCTTGAGTCTTATTTCATTGCACATCTACACGCACGCTGCCATCGGCCTCTGCCACCCCGCTGATTACGCGGTTGCCTGGCATGCGCACCGTCACCACTTCACCCGCCGCCGCATTATTGTTGGCGACGCCTTCGGCCGATACCCGCAAGCCGCCCTGCGTCACGATGGCGCGTACCGGCTGGCGCATCCTGACCACATACGGCGCACGTAGTGCCGTCACCCGGATCACCGAGCCCGGCGGAATCTGGGTACGGGCGGCACGGCCGACAATCTGGCCGGCATCGCTCACGCCTTGGCGCGCCAAGGCCGGATTGGCAATCGGCGCGAGGCGAATATCGCCAGCACCCAGCGTCTGGCCGGCCGCAATCATGCTGCTGGCGACATAGACGCTGGCCACGCCCTTGAGCTTGAGCGGCAAGGCCACCGTCCAGCCCAGCGCCGGACAACGCAGCGCCACCGAGTCTGCCGGCACGCCAGCCGGCCAGCCAATCTGCAAATCGGGGCAGGCCGGCAAAAACAGCCGCGCATCGGGCGCGCCGACTTCACGCGCGCCCCCCCGGCCCGCGGCCGTTTGCTGGTCGACAAAACGCTGCGCCTCAAGCTGCAGCCGCGCCAAATCCTGACCACCGGCCGCCCACAGCGGCTGCGCCAGCCCTACACAGACGAGTGTCGCAAAAATACATCGAAACATGGCGGCATTGTACCTGCAATACGACAGAACCCAACAATCGTTTGACTGGCGGCTTAGTTATTTAGACTATTTGCTTTATGCGGGCAATTTCATCTGCATCAAATAATAATCGAGAGGCAGCATGCAAATTCAACTCCAGAAAACAGCCTGTGCCGTGGCACTGGCACTCAGCTTCGGCGTCGTACAGGCCGGCACTATCAACGGTATCTGGTTCTTCGGCGACAGCCTGACCGACGGCGGTGCCTATAGCGGCATCGGCGGTTTGCCTGCCGGTTCACGCTGGACGAGCGACAACGCCCCCAACCACGCCGACGTACTGGCCGCTGCGCTGGGTCTGAAATCCGCAGCGACCAATGCCCTGACCGGCTACAACCCTAGCGGCAACAACTATGCGCAAGGCGGGGCACAATCGCTTGAAGTCAACAATACCGGCCCGGGCGTCGAAATTCGCGACCTGCCCACTCAGGCCAGCGATTACCTGACACGCAGCGGCGGCAAAGCCAACCCGAATGCGCTCTACTTTGTATGGTCGGGCGGTAATGATGTGCCCGTTGCCGCCGCCATCGGTGCGGCGCAAGGCAGCACTGCCGCACAAGCCAGCATCGCCGACTCGGCCGCATCGCTAGCAACGCAACTGGGCACACTCAAAGCAGCCGGTGCCAAGCTGATTATGGCGCCCAATCTGCCTGCTTTCGGCAACACCCCGGCCGCTTTGCTCGCCGTACTGCAAACGGCCACCGGCTACCGCAGCGATATTCCCGA